>NZ_JBAMMY010000123.1:0-3514 GCF_051233685.1 Desulfobacterium sp. N47 | reverse complement strand
CATTAGCCACGCAAACCGGCATGACAATTAAATGGCTCAAGGATCAAGGCCTGCTATCTGTCAAAGAACTGTGGGTGAACACCCATTACCCGGCTACGGCCCGGTAATTTAAGTGAGGCGCGCAGTGCGGACCCGCATGCTACGTGCCGTGGGGGCTGGGGGAGAAAAACCCCCGGCTACCCGATTGTGCGGTTTTATATGATTTGCCGTGCCCACTCTTTATTTGATTTCATGATTTTCGAAGGCGGTTCGTGTTCAAATAGATTTTGCTGGCTTGAACGTTCCTTTATTCTTCGATTTGCCAGTTTTACATATTCAGGTTCGATGTCATACCCGATATAATGCCTGCCATCCTTCAACGCTGTGAGACAGGCAGTTCCGCTGCCACAAAACGGGTCTAGGACAACATCTTTCTCAAAAGTATATAGCTGGATAAGGCGATGTGGTAGTTCCTCTGGGAAGGGTGCAGGATGTCCAATGCTACGAGCTGAGACGGCGGGAAATGTCCAAACGCTTTTTGTCCATTCAAGAAATTCTTCTTTAGCTATCGTATCTTTATTATTCCCTCGTTTCCTTGAAAAGGATTCTTTTGAAAAAACTAAAATATATTCGTGAATGTCTCTTAATACAGGGTTTGCCGCCGATTGCCAGCTTCCCCATGCGGTTGAAGGGCTTGAACTTGATGCCTTATTCCAGATGATTTCACCACGCATGAAATAGCCAAGTTGAAGCATGTCCTCTATAATGTAGCTATGTAGCGGTATGTATGGTTTCCTCCCAAGATTGGCAATATTTATACATGCTCTTCCACCCGTAACCAGTTTTTTGTAAGTTTCCTTGAACACCACCTTTAGTAATGTTCTATATTCATCAAGGGAAAGGTCTTTGTCATATTCTTTCTTTACATTATATGGTGGTGATGTGACCATTAAATGGACACTGTAGTCGGGGATATCATCCATTATCTCGCTTGATTTGCAGTAGATTTTATCAATGCTTTCATCGGGGATATGGTTTTCGATAATTTTAATCGTTTCAAGCGGCTTTTTACCCGCATATAATTTGCTGTCATAAAACTCAGAAGAATCATGATTGATCCGCCCCGGAGTCCCGAAAGAACTGGTTTTTGTTCCATTACGGTTATGCTTTATCTCTTTCATGTTTTGTTATTCTTTCTTGATAAGTTTTAAAAAGACTTCTGCCTTCTTTTCGTAAGTTCCTTCACGGTTTGCCGTCTCGATAATATTTCCTAATTGTTTTTTGCTTTTCATGCTGGAAAAGAAGTTCCTTTCCTCTAACAGTAAGATATCAAAGGTTCTCCTTAGTTCTTCAAAATCGTCAAACCTACAGAATCCCCGTTTTTCAGTCTTCTTTAAATTCTCGCCGTTATTATCCAACGGCTTTGGGTTTACAGACCAGAAGCCTTGTATAATTCCTGCAACCTTCAGATGGTCAACCTTCGGATAATAGCTATTTGTAATGGGCGTATTGCCCATCACAATAATTGGGATTGTAGAAGCTTTAAAACTCGAAACTCTTATGTTTATGCTCTTACCAATGCCCTTCAACATTGAATCGGAACGTAACAAGCCGGGATTACCCTGATGTGTCTTATAATCTCCAATGCAGGATAAAGCTTTACCGCGTAGTTCCCAATTCCAGACAATGGACATCTTTACCTCAATTATAGCCACGATATCCTCTGGCCGCTGGTTGATATTCTTGCTTTTTGAAATGACAACATCAGCAGGTGACATATTTGTCAAGGCAATCTCGTCACAGATTGCACCTTGAACGGCAAACAGCCCTTTATCTTTGACGACTTCTTGGATTAAGTCCGTTGTCCATTTCTCAGTAAAATTCCCGATTAATGAGTTTCTGCTTTGGAGGGTGCTTTCTTGCCATCATAGCCTTTGGGCCAATAGGCGAGGTATCTATTTTTATCGGTCACATAGAACAACTGTTCTGGAGTGGCAAATTTAACTGATTCAGCAAAAAACTTACTTTCAATATCCTTGTTCCAAAGTTCCATAGTGTGGGGATTCCACCTTTTTTAAATTAAGATTTAAAGTCTTTTCTTTGGATTTTATTGGTTTGATGTCTTTAACTCTATTTATTATTTAGGCACAACACAAAGTTCACCGGCCGGGAACACAAACCGGCTGTGTTTTAACCACGTTTAACTCAACCAAGGTTATTTGGAAAAAAGGCGCGGGTTCCCGGTCGAGTGTGTAACGCTTTGTTATTTTTTTATGCAATCTTATTTATTATTTTGCCTTGTTCAGGTAATTGAATAAAAAAAGACCGATAATCCCACCTATTGCTGCTGAGGCAAATGTAACTAGTATAACGTTTCATTAAATTATATACAAGTTAATATTTAGCGACTGTATCAAATTTTTTCCAACGGAAGACTACAGGAGCAGAATTCATTTCCTTTATGCCAAGAAGGATTCTCTCCTTGAGTTCTTCCAGTGTTTTGACACGAATACCTTTTAAAAAGGTTCTTGCCATTTTACCGAATAATGTTTCAACCAAATTCAGCCAGGAGCCATGAGTAGGAGTATGGACATAAATAAATCTATTTGGCTTTGTGGCAAGATATGCCCTGGTTTCCTTGGAAACATGTGCAGAGTGATTATCCAGAACGACTCGAATTTGGCACTCTTTGGGGTAATATCTGTCGAGTTCATCAAGAAGACATATAAATTCTTTGCTGCGATGGCGATCATGGACTTGTGCAATTACATGTCCATCCTGAAGATCAAGAGATGCCAGAATTGATACGGTACCCATTCTTTTGTATTGGTGATCTCGAAGTACTCGAGAATTTTTTTCCGGATTCGGCATAATATCATCGGCAAGATTATCAAGAGCCTGCACCCCAGGTTTCTCATCTACCGATACAGTAACGATCTTTTGTGAGTCTTCAGAATTTCCCTGAAGTATTGAGGCCTCTTTATAGACCATTAATATTTCTTTCATTTTGTTATCAAAGTCAGGGTCCCGGCTATGACAATAATAAGCGATTTTGTCAGGTCGTATAGGATGGCTTGAAAGGATTCGCTGGATTGTTGCCTTAACTGCTTTTTGCAAGCATGGATATCCATTCTGCACAGAATAATTTCTAACATGCTGAGCCAGAGAATTCCGAGACCAGAATTCAGCAGCATAACCGTGTTCTTTGGGTTTCGTACAAGCAAGACTAATAACCCAGCTCTTTGCTTCCTCAGTGATTGTAGGATCAAACGGGCGATGAAAAGTGTCTTTTAAGGCAGCTTCTACACCCATCGAAAGAGCCTTGTCAATACACTTGTAAATGGTTGCTCGCGTTGTCTTTAATTCTTTGGAAATTGCAGAGAGTCCGATTCCATCGACGTATTTCAACAATATTTTGGATCTTTGGACCTCTTGCAAAGGTAGTGTTCTTGAGTGGGACATTTTGATAAGCGAATCTTTTTGTTCACCGGTTAAAATAAGTTTTGCTCTCTGGCTTTTTCTGGACATGATTACC
>NZ_JBAMMY010000122.1:0-30347 GCF_051233685.1 Desulfobacterium sp. N47 | reverse complement strand
AAGGAAAGGATGCGGTACGCCCATTTTAGGAAGCGGGGTCTTTTTATAGGTTCCGGCGTTCTGGAGGCAGGCTGTCGAACCGTGGTTGGACAGCGGCTGAAACAGTCGGGTATGCACTGGACGGTTAGTGGCGCAAATAGTATAATAGCTCTGCGCTGTAGTATTCTAAGCAACCGTTGGGAAGATTTTTGGGAACATCGGGCCGCAATCTGAAATCGTTACCCATAAATTTGCCGCACACCCATCTTAAAGGATCTGACAGGTATTCATTTAATAAATTAGCCAATAACAAAAGACGCTCTTTAAATAATCTGCCGGTTATGATATATCATGGCGTCAATACAGAACATGCCGTTTTGATGAGAATAAATTCCGTGCAAAGATCGGTCGGGACGAATCTGGGAAATGGCAAACTGTTAAAAGGCTGTTGAACAAGGAAAGCTTGCTCTGTTGAATTCGGGAGCCGAAAGGCAACATTCAACCGGGGAGCGTTGGCAGGAGGCTGTACCCAAGGGCGCGAAGATGACGGGTGAGGATTATCGGGATGTTTGGTTGAGGTTGGCGGGGAGTGTTTAGCTGAAACGGAAAGACGGTTGGCATAATGCAGCTTCAGACATAGAAGAAGATATAAATGAATGTAAATTTAATGCAAAACTTAGGGAATTGGGATCTCGGATATGTTTTAGATTGGCATGTTGAAAGCAGTGAGTTTTTGGGGCATAATCAATTTGGTCGGCCTGAGTTTGACACTAAATATTTCAAAAAACTGTTCATATACAGCTATAGAACCTTTTCTTTTTGGTAGTTATCTGTTATGCATCTGGTTGTTCTCAATCCGGAGCTTTGAAATATGAGCACACTCTATCATGCCCGATATTTTGCATATGAACTTACCCTTTCTCTTTTTGATGCATGCGTTGATTTGAACCCGCATCAGATCGAAGCCGCCCTTTTTGACACCTATAAGCTCTTACAAACTTCAACCAAAAAACAAAGCGGCTTAAATGCAAGGAAGGCTGCTTTGCGAAACGTTCCCTGAAACAGATGAGCTATAAATTGATTTTAATGTTAGGTAAATATAAAACCAATGACGGATAATAAGCAAAAAACTATTAGATTTCTGGACCTTTTTGCAGGTGCTGGTGGCTTATCTGAAGGCTTCATTCGGGCTGGATTTACCCCTGTTGCTCATGTAGAAGCCGATAAAGCTGCCTGTTTTACTCTGAAAACCAGAGCTGCTTATCATTGGCTAAAGAATTCCGGCCGACTTGATCGTTATAATGCTTATCTGCATGGAAGTATTACTCGGGGTGAGTTGTATGAGCTTGTTCCAAAAAAACAGATTCTATCTGTTATAAATTCGGAAATCAGGGAGGATTCTTTAGCAGAAATATTTGGCGAGATTGATATTCTTCTTCGAGGTGAAAAAGTTGATTTAATTATTGGCGGACCACCTTGTCAGGCATATTCTCTTGCAGGACGTGCCAGAGATAAAAACGGGATGAAGGGGGATAAGCGGAATTATCTTTATGTTTATTATGCTGAATTTTTGAGGAGATACAAACCTAAATATTTTTTATTTGAAAATGTCATGGGGTTGTTGTCTGCCAAAGATGAAAATTGTGCGCTTTACCTTAGTACAATGAAAAAACTCTTTAAAGAGCAGGGTTATGAAACGGCAGAAAAAATTATTTCCGCAAATGATTATGGCGTTTTGCAAAAGCGAAAACGGGTTATTTTATTTGGGAACAGAGAAGGAAAGACAGGATTTTTCCCGATGCCGGAAGAATGGAAGCCAGGCATAAATGTAGAAGAGATATTAAAGGATTTACCATTTCTCAAAGCCGGAACAGGATCTGTATCTCCACATAAATTAAAGATTTATTCAGGAAATTATCTGTATGATGCAGGAATCAGGAACGGCAATGAACGGGTAACACTACACATAGCCCGACCACACAATGTTCAGGATCTCGAAATTTATCGTATTGCCGTTAAAAAATGGAACGAACACCGTCACCGTCTGTATTATCATGATTTGCCGGATAACCTTAAGACGCATAAGAATCAAACATCATTTACAGACAGGTTTAAGGTTGTTGCTGCAGATCTTCCTGTATCTCATACTGTTGTAGCTCATATAGCCAAAGACGGTCATTACTATATTCATCCCGATATTGATCAGAACCGTTCAATAACCCCGCGCGAGGCGGCCAGAATGCAAACATTTCCTGATGACTATTTTTTTGAGAGTGCCTCAGAAAACACCGGACGGTCAGCTGCCTTTCGCCAAATAGGAAATGCGGTTCCTGTTCTGCTTGCTCAGAAGATAGCTGAAAAGCTGTGGGAGACATGGTAGCAACTATTAAACATGTAAAATACCTATAAAATCATTTGGATAATATTTGTAATATGGATGTGCATTCACCCGAACAACGCAGTTACAACATGTCAAAAATAAAAGGCAAAGACACTAAGCCGGAATTGTTAGTTCGTAGATGGTTGTGGGCAAATGGATACCGGTACCGGTTGCATTACAAAAGGTTGCCAGGAAAACCCGATATTGTTTTTCCTGGTCGAAAAAAAGCAATAGTTGTGCATGGTTGCTTCTGGCATAAACATAACTGCCAATACTTTAAATGGCCAAAATCTAATGCGGTTTTTTGGAGGCAGAAGATTGAAGACAATATCCATCGTGATAAAAAAAACTTTGCATCATTGATTGCTTCCAATTGGGCCTATCTTATTATTTGGGAGTGCACTTTTAAAAATATAAAGCATTCCGAATATACAGAAAAACTACAGCAACTGGGAGATTTAATCAAAAAGTTCCTGACCGCTGATAATGATCAATGTATGGAGATTGATGCTAAGGGCATACATAAATTAACTATGTTCTCTGAGGCTTCTGATGAATAATTACGTTGAGATAGCTCCTTCCCCTATATCTCTGATAGAGTCACTCCGAAATATTGGCTACACAATAGAAACAGCTATCGCTGATATAATTGACAACAGCATAACAGCCGAAGCTGGTCAGATAAATATACGGTTTGCTTGGAATTCAGGAAACCCTTGGTTGGCAATTATTGATGATGGTTCCGGAATGACGAAAGACGAACTTATTGATGCTATGCGTTTTGGTAGTATGAACCCATTAGAAGCCCGTACAATAGACGATCTGGGAAGATTTGGCTTGGGTATGAAAACTGCCTCATTTTCACAATCTCGCCATCTTACAGTATTGAGCAAAAAAGGCGGGCAAATTGCTTGCTGTGAATGGGATTTGGAGAAACTATCTAAAACTGAAAACACAGGTTGGAAGCTTGGCGTTTTAGATTTAGTTGCTGTTCGCCAAAGATATACGCTTAATTCGATTTACAACGAATTTTTAACTAATGCTGCAAATGGAACAATTCTTTTTTGGGAAAACATTGATCGAATCAGAGAACAAGTCCACTTGTCAAAACAGGAAAGTCACTTTAATGCGCTGATTGATGGTGCCAGAAAACACCTCGAATTGGTTTTTCATCGCTTTTTATCACCTGACCCCGGAAAGAAAAAAGTAACTATCAGCATAAATGGAGATGAACTGACCGCATTTAATCCATTTAACCCCCGAAATCTTGCAACCCAAGAACTTGAAGAACAACAAATTATTATAGATGGCGAAACAATCGTAGTACAACCTTATGTTTTGCCTCATCATAACAAGGTGTCCCGACAAGAATACATTCAATATTCAGGTGAAGGTGGTTATCTTCATAATCAGGGGTTTTATGTTTACAGAAACAGAAGGTTAATCATCAAAGGTACTTGGTTCAGGCTGATTAAAAAAGAAGAATTGAATAAACTTATACGAGTTCGGATTGACATCCCAAATTCACTTGATCATCTATGGAAGATTGACATTAAAAAATCACACGCATCTCCACCAGAAACAATAAAGAATGAATTAAGGCAGGTGATAAGCAAGATTGAACTATCTGGTCGTCGGGTTTATCGGCAAAGAGGAACAAAAATTTCTACCACCATAAAAAGTCCTGTTTGGAATCGTGTTGCATCAGGTGGAACAATTTCTTATCAAATAAACAGAGAGCATCCGATAGTTATAGAATTGCTGAACAGTGCCACTGCCCAGCAAAAGGCTTTTTTTGGAAACCTGATTACTATGTTTGAAAGCAGTTTTCCCGTTGATATGTTTTTTAACGATATTGCCAGTAGCCCTGAACAAGTTGAGAAGCCCGGATTCAGCGAGAAAGAACTGGAAATGTTGCTTGATATATTTATTCAAAGTTGGTCGTCTGCCGGAACTCCAGAGAATGGACTTTCGGAAAAATTGCTTTCAACTGATCCTTTTGCTTCTAATCAGAACATTACAAGGAAAATTTTAAAACAAAGAGGATACAAAAGTGAGTGATAAGTTAATACAGGTTGAAGATGCTGCGGCAAGTTTGTTATCATCATTGGATGTTGATTCTGTTGAAAGGGCAGTTATTGAAGAAAAAGTAAGAGCTATCACTGCAATTCAAGGCAATTATTCAGAGCAGGATATTCAGATTATCACACGGAAACTCGAAGAACGATTTAATATCAGCATGTCTTTGGGGATACTGTTTGCCGCCGATGATTACCGCCCTTGGCTAAATGACGCAAGAGGAGATATAGAATGGTATTACTGGGATCGATATAAACGACTTTTGAATAAACAACAGTTTTCCCCTAAAGTAATTCGTGTTTTTAATAGTATTACAGACCAAATCCTTGACCATTTAGAAAACCCCAACAAGGCTGGGCAGTGGGCCAGAAAGGGGATGGTTGTCGGTTACGTTCAATCAGGAAAAACTGCAAACTACATAGGTTTGATTAACAAAGCGGCAGATAGTGGATATAGAGTCATTATTGTCTTGGCCGGAACGTTGAATTCGCTTAGAAATCAAACCCAATTTCGAGTGGACAATGGGTTTATCGGAAGAGATACTGAGCAAAAAATGGCGATTGGTGTTGGACTGCTCTCTAACGAAAAGAAACCGGCATATTTCACAACAAATACCAAAGATTTCAGGAAGGCAGTAGCTAATCAGATAGGTGTGGGAATTGGGGATTTAAAAGAACCGGTTGTCTTAGTAGTAAAGAAAAACAAAAGAACCCTAGAAAATCTCATTGACTGGTTAAAATACAATAACCCACATAATCTCAAGAACTATCCTATGCTTCTTGTTGATGATGAAGCAGACCATGCCTCAATCAATACCAACAAAGACGGAGAGTTAGCAACTACAATCAATCGAAAAATCAGGGAACTTCTTCATCTTTTTGACAGATCATCATACGTGGGATACACGGCGACACCATTTGCCAATGTTTTTATTGACCCTGAAACTGAGAGTGAGATGCTTGGCGACGACTTATTCCCAAGGGATTTTATTATCAGTCTTGACCCGCCCGATAATTATGTAGGATCGGCAAGGGTTTTCTCAAGCGATAGGGACATGGATATTGTACGCTTTTTAAATGATTATGAAGACGATTTACCTTTGAAACACCCAAAAGACTGGCAACCGAATGATATTCCTGATAGTCTGAAAGAAGCTATAAATATATTTATTCTCAGTCGTGCTATTCGACTCCTTAGAAAGCAAGAAGCTACCCACAACTCAATGATGATTAATGTGAGTCGCTATACAGCTGTGCAGTCGAATGTAAAATTGCTGGTCGATGAATATCTTAAAGAAATTCGTCAGGCAATTATCAATCATTACAAACTGACCGCTGCTGAAGCATTAAAAAATATTTCAATGACAGATCTTAAAAGATATTTTGAAAATGAATTTACAAGTACCGGCTTTAATTGGGACCAAATCCAACCTGAATTGAAGAAAGCTGTTTCACCCATAGAGGTTATTGAGGTGAATTCCTCATCTGCGGCAGAACCATTGGACTACAGCCGTCGTAATTATCCTCAAGGTCGCAATTTGATTGCTGTTGGCGGGATGAGTCTCTCCAGAGGTCTAACTTTAGAGGGCTTGACGGTCAGTTATTTTCTGAGAAACTCAGTAATGTATGACACCCTGATGCAAATGGGGCGTTGGTTTGGATATCGTGATGGCTATTCAGATCTTTGTCGGATATATATGACACCTGAGGCAGAGTCATGGTATACCCATATTTCAGATGTCACCGATGAGTTGCGCGAGGAATTCAAGAGAATGAAAATAGCTGGGATGTCACCCAAAGATTTTGGGTTGTGCGTCCGTGCTCATCCTGAGTCCTTGATTGTAACTGCCAGAAACAAAATGAGAACAGGGATTCCGATTACCAGACAAGTTAGCCTAGAAGGCAGATTAGTCGAAACATCAATCCTGTTAAAAAAGGCTGACGCACTGGAAGCAAATCGCCATCTTTTAACTGGTATTGTTGAAGAAATGCTGAATATTGCAGAGCCTTTGGAGGGTAAAAATACATCAAATTATGTTAGAGTCCCTGCCGGTTATCTTTGGTCAGCTATTCCAGTTAGCATTGTCAAAAAATTCATCGAAAATTTTCGTAATCATCCTGCTTCTCAACTAACAAATCCCACACCCTTAAAAAGTTATATAGATATTCTTGAGAAAGAAGAATTAATATTATGGGATATAATCTTAATTTCACCTTATAAAGAAACCGGAAAATATAAAAACATTGGAGGACATAGGGTCAATTTTCAGACCCGAACTGTTTCAAGGTTCGGTGATATTGGGATCGCTGTGAACAAAGAGAAAAGAAGAGTAGGATATGCTGTTCAGGAATCTGCTGCTTTACCACATAAAGAAACAACACAAGCTGAAAACAAATACAAAGAAGACAATCCACACAGCAAATCTGTTCCTGGTGCTGTATATAGAAAATTAAGAAATGAGCTTGGTTGGAATCCTCTTCTGATATTACATATGCTGGACTGCGAAGAAGAAGGAGAATCATTATATTCTGACGGAGTTGCTGCTTATGGTATCAGTTTTCCCGGTGAAGCTGGCAACCAGAAACCACATAACCTAGTGGAATATATTGTAAATACAGTCTGGTGGAAAAACGAATTTCCGGATTTGTTTGATGAAGAGGAAGAAAATGAAGATGAATAACCCTTGGGACGAAATTAATCCGCCCTCAAAAGATGTTAGTGCCAGACGGATTGACCATACTCACAGCCTTGATTTGTTTTGGGCAAGGGATCATTTTGGGCGATATTTGTTTGTCTATGAATTTTCATCGGAAGCGGAAAGTATCTCTAACATTAATTTGCCGGATTTAGTAGGGATTCAGACCGCCTACATTCCGGCTAATGGAAGTATAAACAGTAACCGTTTGGTACTACTGCTGAATGAGCAAAGCAACTGGGAATTATTTTTATCTTTATGTAACGATTTGGTACAGGCAACGCGGCAGTCAAAAACATCAGCTTCTGCGGTTCAAACGATACTCAGGCGTCTGACCCGCTGGCATGAATTCCTCAGAAAGAATCGAAGTGAACTGCTGACTGAAGAAAAAATAAAAGGCCTGATCGGCGAACTTTTATTCATCAGGAATTATCTCATTCCCACGTTTGGCTCTGGCCGTGCAATTCAATTCTGGCAAGGTACGGAAGGATTACCCCAGGATTTTAATATAAATAACAGTGCCATTGAAGTTAAATGTCAATCTGGGGCAACATCCCCTTATGTAAGAATCTCATCGGCAGAACAGTTATGTCCTCAACTGCCGGAAATGTATCTCTTCGTAATAACTTTAGGGAAATCCACACCTGAAACTGAGAATGCCATTAACCTGCCAGGTTTGATTTCTAACATCAGAGATATTCTGCAATCAGATACTTCAAGCCATATTGAGCGCTTTAATGACCTTCTGCATATGATTGGATATATAGATTCGGATAGCTATCTGGATTTTACTTATATATTGGCTGGTGAAAAAATGTTTCAGGTAACAGAGGGCTTCCCCAGAATTTGCAACCACGACATCCATCATGGTATTGTAAAACTTTCTTACGATATCAGTCTTTCAGAATGCGAGCCTTTTAAAAACCGACCGGATTGGATGGTAAAAATTTCATGAGTATCGACGATTTCTATACAGAATTTATGCAGGACATTTATGCACGTTCGGGGGCGGAACAAAATTTTACTGAGGCTGTATTTACCGAGCGCATATGTGACTTTCTCGTTGATCAGGCAACAATCGAAAATTACGTCTATTCCGGTTATAAAAACAGCCCCAGAGGTATTCGCGTAGATGCATGGGACTATAATAATGACACTGAGGTTTTGAGCCTGTTTGTCACCGATTTCAGATTCAGCGGTGAACTTGAAACGTTACAGAACACTGAGGTAATACGCAATTTCAGAAGACTGGAAAAATTTTTTAGTGAAAGCTTAAATATTAAATTCCTGATTGCTTTGGAAGAAAGTGCACCGGGATATGAATTAGCCCGGGAAATTTATGACAAGAATAAATCAAAGAGTATCTCCAGAGTTCAGTTTTTTCTTTTGACCAATATTCAACTCAGTAACCGGGTTAGTGCTATAAGCAAAAATGATATTGACGGATATAGCTGTACTTATGATATTTGGGATATCAGCCGTTTGTTCCGCATAGAATCATCTGGTAGGGCCCGTGAAGATGTGGTTATTGACTTTCAGAAAATTCTGCCGGAAGGAATACCCTGCTTGCCAGCGTTTACCGGTTCTGATAATTTTGCCTCTTATCTTCTGGTAATGCCAGGAGAAATAATTGCTGATCTTTATGATAAATACGGAGAGCGACTTCTGGAACAGAATGTAAGAACCTTTCTTCAATTTCGGGGAAAAGTCAATAAAGGCATCAGAAATACTATTAAGAATGAACCGGAAATGTTTTTTGCTTATAATAATGGATTGACTGCCACAGCAGAGAATGTCCAAACCGATATTCTGCATGGCAGAATACAATCTGTAACCAATTTTCAGATTGTAAACGGTGGACAAACAACCGCCTCAATTTTTACTGCTACGAAAAAGAACAAAGCAGAATTATCAAAAGTCTACATTCAGGTAAAGCTGACAGTCATTTCGCCGGAACAGGCTGAAACAGTTGTCCCCAGAATTTCAGAATATGCTAATACGCAAAATAAAGTGAGCGCAGCAGATTTCTTTTCCAACCATCCATTTCATTTACGTATGGAAGAAATATCGCGTCGCTTATGGGCTCCTTCTCCGCAAGGTGGATTGAGAGAGACTCATTGGTTTTATGAACGCGCCCGAGGGCAATATGCCAATGCTCAGGCCAACTTAACGCAGGCACAAACGAAGGAATTTCTCTCTAAAAACCCCAGGTCGCAAATGTTTACAAAGACTGATCTGGCAAAATTTGAATATTCACTGAATATGCAACCACACATCGTAAGCTTAGGTGCACAAAAAAACTTTGCCAAGTTCGCTAATGAAATCGGGCAGAACTGGGAGAAAAATGAAAAACAATTCAATGAGCTTTACTTTCAGAATATTATAGCAAAGGCCATTTTATTTCACTTTCTTGACAAGAGTATTATGAAACAAAGCTGGTATGGCGGATATAAAGCCAATATTGTTACCTATTCTTTAGCAAAATTGGCCCGTATGGTTTCAGAAACAGGAAAAAATCTGGATTTAACTCAGATATGGAAATCTCAAAAACTATCCATAGCACTTGAAACACAACTCATGGCTATTGCTGAATTGGTAAATGAGCATATACAAAATACTCCGGAGGGTATAACCAACGTAACTGAATGGTGTAAAAAAGAATTATGCTGGAAGAAACTTCAAGAATTATCAATACCATTAAATCATGATCTTGTAGCAGGTTTATTGGATAATGATGTAATCAATTCGCAGGAGAAGAGCGCTGAGAAAGTTCAAAAAACAGATGATGGCATTTTTGCTCAGAAATATGTTATCGAAAAAGGGGCTGAGTATTGGAAGCAGGTTGCCCGATATGGAATGGAAGGTGCATTTCTTAGCCCTAAAGAAATGAGTATAATTGGAATTGCCTGTGAAATTCCCAATAAAATTCCCTCTGAAAAACAATCGGAAATTGTAGTAAAAATTGAGGAAAAGTTAAAAAATGAGGGATTTTTTGTCTAATAAAAATGATTTTATTTAAGAAAATAATACCTGTTTGACGAACTCTTCGTTCCGGAATACCTTAAAATATGGGCACACTTTTTTAAAAAAGCAGCTTTTAAAAAGTCGGATAGAAGAGATGCTTAACTTTTTTCCGATACTCCGGGAAAGACTAAAACAGGATGCAGGCAAACTAAGCGGCGGCGAACAACAGCAGCTTGCTCTGGCGCGTGCCCTCATCCCTCAACCCAAACTCCTCATGCTCGACGAACCTTCACTTGGCCTTGCACCATCTATATTAAAAAGCGTGTTTGAAAAAATTGTCCAGATCAACCGGGAAAACAAAACCACTATCCTTATTGTAGAACAAAAAGTCCGGGAAGTTCTCAACATCTGTCATAAAGTCTATTCTTTAAAACTCGGCAAAATAGCATTTGAAGGTAAACCGGATGAACTTATAGGAAACACCGAAAAACTGAAAGAGCTGTTTCTTTAATTCATTTCACACATAATCGCAAATTAGGAAATATTATAATTTCATTGGAGTCTGGCTTCCTTTGAGTCTTCGATAATCGCATCAATTTCCTGAACCGCGATTCTGGCAGCTTCTTTAGATACATGTGGTTTGAGTTCATGTATCTTTTCGGCTCTATCTTCCACGCCATGAAGTTTCATTTCCGATGTCACATATAATGCGGTTGTAAGTCTTTCAAGAGAGGCGACACCTTTTAATCCTAACTTTTCAGCAATATAATTGATTCTATCACTGTTTTCCCCGATGGTTTTAGGGAACCTGTCCATCAGAGCTTTGCCGTATTCCGTAACCACCAGAGAAGGGCCATATGGATAGGCATTCAGCTTTATATCCAATAGTTCATCGGCACGCAATGCGCCTATTTCATCACTTAAATCAAATGAAAAAGGGCCGTGTTTATATAGAACAAATTCAAAATCGGTGGGTAATTCCATAATAATCTGCATACAGTACATTGCTTTTTGAACATGTGTTTCACCGCACCAACTACCGTTATCTTTGAGCGATGTCATTAATTTCAATGTTAACGCCCTTTTTTGTGAATATTTCATAATCCCTCCTTCTCCTGTGGTTTGATAATTTCATCTTTATGTTTCTCAAGCCACTTTTTTGCATGATCTATAATATCGCGATCTGCAAAAATATAATCAACTGCAATAGCAGGTATATGATTTAAAGTTTCAGATACCTGTAAAGAAGATTCTACAGTCTGATCACTTAATAGTACTGGAAAATCAATAATACCGCTTTTTTGAGGATAGTTATCAAACCGAACCTTTTCATTTCCAAACTCTTTTATAACCACTTTTTTTATTAAATCCAACGCTTCAGAATTTATCTGCATATCGCGCGGAGTTCGAGAATAAAGCCATTTAAAATGTTCTCTATTGATAATACGTTTTGCGTGAATATGGCCGGGAGATTCTTTGTCTGCAGATGCAACGCGAAGAGCACTGGCTATCTCATTATCGGTCTGTTGTAAGAAAGCTTCAGGATCTGTCGGATATTGTCCGCCTTCAAGCCAATCCGCCAGAAAATCCCGCAGGTGAATATCATAAATTCGTCTGACGCGATGAAAATATACTTGGGTAAACATAAAATAGCGAGCCAATAATAAAGCTTCGGCAGACTGAATCCCGCCTTTTTCAACGCCAAGTGAAGGCTCTATGGAGCTGTCTTCCTTGTCATAAAGCGGTGGCGTTAAAATTCTCAACGTATCAATTAAACGGTGATGATCAAATCTACCATAAGCAACACCGGTATGATATGAATCCCTGAGCAGATAATCAATACGATCTGCTCCGAAAGAATCACCGACAATTATTTCGGAAAGAATATTTTCCCAATCATTATACGTTAAGTCCTTTTCTTTCTTTTGCCCTAAAGCCAGCTTGACAATATCGTCAGGCCTTAAAGGAGGTGTTACTTCGTTCCAAATTTTTTTCATCTCATCTGACAGAATCAACTCTTTAGTCATTCGTTCATGATCCCATCCTTCAGGGAAAAGTTCTTTTTCTGCTGCATGAGAAAACGGCAAATGTCCTATATCATGGCACAGGGCAGCCATGCGAAGAACCCTGCGCCAATACATTCTATCAACTTCATTATTTATCTGAGGTAGAATTTCCTTAACTTTATCCGTAACATTATTTGGATTTGTTACAATATCAAAAACTCTTGAGGCAAGATCCATTACTCCAAGCGAATGCTCAAAACGCCGATGTGTTGCACCAGGATATACAAGATAGGTTAGAGCAAGTTGATGGATATAACGAAGCCTCTGAAACGGCCTTGAATCCAAGACCTTCCTCTCGTGTGAATCGAGGCGTATAAATACATGAATAGGATCTCTTATTTCATGAAATTGTTTTGCCATAATAGTATTCAATAATTATAAGATTTTGAATCAATGGGATTATTTATATCCAATCACATCATCTATCTGAGCATAGATTTTATCATTATTTGACAGCTC
Source organism: Desulfobacterium sp. N47 (assembly GCF_051233685.1). Classification (NCBI taxonomy): domain Bacteria; kingdom Pseudomonadati; phylum Thermodesulfobacteriota; class Desulfobacteria; order Desulfobacterales; family Desulfobacteriaceae; genus Desulfobacterium; species Desulfobacterium sp. N47. The sequence goes on along the minus strand of NZ_JBAMMY010000122.1, from coordinate 17,725 downwards.
ATTAATATCATTATTTAATTTTTCCGTATCAAAACCAAAGAATCGCTGCATTGAAGTTGCACTGAAGTATTTGCCCTTTTCATTTACAAACATATCCCGTCCATCCGTGAAAATAATCAATCGGGTTAGTAGATTATCTGAATATGGCAATAAATTTGATAGATTATTAATTCCTCTCTGGATTTTCTGAAGGCTCAAGCCGTTTTCTTTCATACTAATAATCAGTTTTATTTTAATAATATCTCTAAAAGAATAGTAATGGGTTTTCCCTTTTTTTTCCGGTACTATTATTCCAATTTTAACCCAGTATTTAAGCTGGTTTTCAGTTGCCTTAGTAACTTTACGGACTAATTGGGTAGGATATGACATAAAATAATTTCCAGATGAAAAATTGTTTGATTTTTGGTCTTTTTAAACCAATATAGTGAATCAAAGATTTAGTCAAGAGCAAAAACTTTGAAAAAGTCGTCCAGATCAACCGGGAAAACAAAACTACTATTCTGATCGTAGAACAGAAAGTCCGGGAAGTTCTCAACATCTGCCATAAAGTTTATTCTTTAAAACTCGACAAAATAGCATTTGAAGGCCAGCCAGATGAACTGAGGGGAAATACGGAAAAACTGAAAGAGCTGTTTCTTTGATTTATACCAAGTCGCATTCAAATTATAGCCGCGTTGGCTTAATCGGTTCTGTCTTCGGCGTACTATATAGATTTGACCTTCTTTATAGATGAGTTTACCCTTAGTTAATATCTCACTCACGAATTCCGCTTTGCCATGCTCGAAGAAAACTTGTTTGCTGAAGGGCAGAGGTTCAATATCAGGATTTATTTTTCTCCTTAATTTTAAAAGTCCTTTCATCTCCGAGAAAGGATCTTTGCCGAAATCCTCCGAAAAAACTGCAATATCAATATCACTGTACTCTCTTGCCATGTCTTGAGCATAGGAACCGAATAATATAACTGCATAGAGATTGCAGGAATCTCTCAGCAGCCTGATATATTCTTTCAATTCCGCATTTATTTTGTGTGTGTTTTCAGCCATGAAATCAGATTTCCTGTTTTTAGCAATATCTCTTTTGCTTTTTTTATATCATTGATCAGCTTATATATTGCATCCTTATAAGCTAAGCAGGATATCTTGCCTGTATATTGAGAGGTATAAGCTCGTCTATGAGATCATATTGATCTTCAGATACAGCATTCTTTAATCCGGTCAGTTCTATAAGTTTATCAAGTTTATGAATATATGGAGGGACCAAACCGAACTTAGCCACATAAATCGCCTTCAGCATCTTCTCGACCGATTGGTGGCACATAAATCCCATATAAAGATAATGTCTTTTTTCAAGCAAAGACTCTGTAACCTACAGATCATATTCTGCTAAATCAATCCAGTAGACTTTTGTATTATTTTCTGATGGCATAAAATTTATAGTATCAAGAAAGTGCATAAAACTAAAGTCGTGCGGTTACACGCAAGACGGTTATTATGAAATATAGCATAAAAAAGGAATAGTTGAAGTTTTAAAAATTATTTGCGGCTTGCTTTAGCGCGCGCTCTTATCCCTCAACCCAAACTCCTCATGCTCGACGAACCATCACTCGGTATTGCGCCATCTATATTAAAAAGCGTGTTTGAGAAAATCATCCGGATCAACATAAACGCCATATTAAGTGCAGCAGGAATGAGTTTTGCCAAGCTGCTTAAGCGGATGGCTGATTTTTGCGTCTTATTTTACCCTATCCTTTCGACGCTTTATTAATTTTTCAATCTCTACCGCAAAGAAAACCACAGAAGACAAAACAAGAGTAATAAAGAGTTCACTTGGCGTCAATGGCTCCGTTTTAAATATATGGTTCAGATAAGGCACATAAATGGTTGCCATCTGAAGCAGAAATGTTAAAACTACTGCACCGAGAAGATATTTATTTGAAAATAGTCCTATCGTAAATAAAGATTCTTTTTCCGACCTTATGGCAAGTACATGTCCAAGCTGTGTAAGACACAGAACCGTAAATACCATTGTCTGCCAATGAGAATGGCCGGTATTTATAGACCAGGCCTGAACGGAAAGTACAATGCCGCCCATCAATAGCCCAACCCATAAGGCATGGATACCAAGACCATGTGAGAATATGCTCTCTTTCGGATGTCTCGGAGGTCTGCTCATAACATTTCCTTCGGCAGGTTCAAGAGAAAGGGCAAGCGCAGGAAGCCCGTCGGTCACAAGGTTTATCCAGAGGATATGGATGGGCAGAAGAGGTATGGGCAGACCTGCCAGCGGTGCGAGAAAAAGTGTCCATACTTCCCCCGAATTTGTAGTAAGAAGATATTTTATAAACTTTCTGATGTTATCATAAATCTTTCTTCCTTCCCTGACGGCCTTTACAATGGTAGCAAAATTGTCATCAAGCAGTATCATGTGCGCCGCTTCTTTTGAAACATCCGTTCCCGTGATTCCCATTGCAACACCGATATCGGCTCTTTTTAATGCCGGAGCATCATTAACTCCGTCTCCTGTCATAGCCACAAAATGCCCTCTGTCCTGAAGCGCTTTTACTATTTTAAGTTTTTGTTCGGGTGCCACTCTTGCATATACGCTGATATGATCTACCCTGTCTTCAAACTCTTCAAACGTATATTGGTCAAGTTCTCTTCCGGTTATTACAGCCTTTGAGCCCTCCTCAATAATTCCAAGACGTTGTGCTATCGCCATTGCAGTAATTGGATGATCACCGGTTATCATTACCGGTTTTATGCCTGCTGTTTTACACAATGAAACAGCTTCTCTCGCTTCTTCTCTTGGCGGATCAATCATACCCACAAGTCCCAGTATGGTTAGTTCCGATTCTACGTTTTCATAAGACTTATCATCAGGCAACCTTTTCCATTTTTTCATGGCGATACAAAGAACTCTCAGACCTTCAGCTGCCATTCTTTTATTCATACTTTCAATTTTTTCAGAATCTATATGCTTTAAACCTTGTGATGTAATAATATCTGCTGAGCGTTCAATGATGTTTTCCACAGCTCCCTTTGTAAAAGAGATCACACTATCTTCTGATTCAGGAGAACTGCCGGATAAGTCAGATGAAATACTGTGAAATGTGGTCATGCATTTTCTGTCAGCATCGAAAGGAATTTCTGCTATACGGGGAAATTTATTTTCTGTCTTTTCTTTGGTAAAACCGTTTTCACTTGCGGTTTTATACAGTGCAACCTCGGTTGGATCGCCGATTGTATTGCCTGAAGCGTCCGTTTGCGCATCGTTATTCAAGGCAAGAGCTGTAAACAGCAGGGATTTTGGATCGGAAAGCGGCGATTGCATATCGCTTATTTTCAATCCCTGATCATTAATTCCCGAAAGAGTTCCGTCAACATATACCTTTTCAACAGTCATCTTGTTTACCGTCAATGTGCCTGTCTTATCGGAACATATATATGTCACGGAACCGAGTGTCTCAACAGCTGCGAGCTTTCTTATAAGGACGTTTTGTTTTACAAGCTTATTTGCTCCTAATGCGAGAGAAATTGTTATTACAGCCGGAAGGGCCTCGGGTATGGCTGCAACGGCAAGTGAAATTGCTGTGAGCAGCATGAGCATGGGCGGTTCTCCCCTCATCACACCAATACCAAAGACAATAGCGCATATTGCAAGGACAGCAACCGCAATTTTTTGGCCAAAGCTTAAAAGCCTTTTCTGAAGTGGGGTCTTTACCTCTTCCTCATCCTGAAGCATGGTTGCGATTTTTCCAAGTTCAGTGTTCATAGCCGTTGCTGTAACAATACCAGTGCCGCGGCCGTAAGTAATAAAAGTCCCTTTATATGCCATATTTTTTCTGTCACCGATCGGAAGAGATTCATCAGGCAGGGCTTTGGTTTGCTTTTCAACCGGAATTGATTCGCCCGTGAGTGCTGCCTCTTCAACCTTTAACTGTGAAGACTCTATCACCCTCATATCGGCAGAAACTATCATTCCGGCTTCAAGAATTACAATATCGCCCGGAACAAGCAGGGAGGCCCGGATACGCTCATGCACTCCGTTTCTGATCACCGTTGCAAACGCAGCCGCCATTTTTTTAAGAGCCACCATCGCCTTTTCTGCTCTGTATTCCTGCATAAAGCCTATCACTGCGTTTAAAATAACAATTACAATGATGGTTATTGTATCTGAAAGTTCTCCGATAAATCCTGAAATTAAAGCGGCGGCAATCAGTATAATAATCATAAGATCTTTGAACTGATCAAGAAACATTGCAAAAGCGGTCTTTTTTTCTTTTTCCTTTAACTCATTAGGGCCATATTCCTCTAAGCGCTTCAACGCGTCTTCGGAAGACAGCCCATGTGTTGATGAACCAAGTTCGTCAATTACCTCATTTGAATGCATTTGATGCCAATTCATAGTTACTCCTTATTATCCCCTGAGGATAGCATACGTACTCATAGCCAATAAATTAGAATAAGCTGCAATCCCCAACGTTATTCTGACAATCATTATATTTCTTTCTTGTAGTTTACCACACAAAAAAAGACCTTTACCATGGAAACAATTACCATGATAAAGGTCTTGCTTGTTAGTTTTAACTAACCCGCGGTACCGGCCCGCCTACGGCGGACGTGCTGACGATAACCGCTGATTCAGCTACTCCCCTTTACTATTTATGGCTATGTTATCCTAATTATATATATCATGTCAAAGATAATCTTCAAGCACCAAAACCTGTACATCCCAAACAGGAGAAGTACCCGGAGGAAGAGCATCCTGGCATAACAATGTAGTGCAGCTTGGGCAATAGAACTCATGATAGACAAGAAATCTACCGGTCTGAAGATAATTCTTTCCGATTTCGCTTCCCTTGATCTCGGCTTTTAATGCATGATCTTTGTAATTCTGATCATTTCCGCAAAATACATGGCCGCATTTCAAGCACTGGATCTTCTTGTCTTTGGTTATTTGAAGGAAAGCCGACATGCTGACAGTTCGGCTGTTGAACCCTGATGCGAGTCGGGTTGCCTGCCGTCATGGATACCCATAACACCCTCAATCACAGAAATGTCCGCTTCGGATACACGTGATTGGAAGGAACGCTCTAAATAATCTTTCGGCATCATCCATGTATCAAGATTGATAGAGGGTTTGCCGGTTACTATTTTATGAAGACTGGGATCAATATAATCAGGCCCGCTCTTAAATCCACAAACATCAAGCCTCATTTTCTTAAGAGCCGCCATCAGGCCCAATGTACGCGTGGTTTTCCCGATCCGCTGGAAGAAGCCGATATAATCACTGCTTTTCTTTTCATTTTTTTGAGATAGTTTGTGATGATCTTTAATTTAGTTCGCTCAAACTTTGTTTCAGCAATTCTTCGACTTCAAAACCTTCTGCAAGAGCTATCCCTGCCAGATTTTTTCTCAGCCACTGCCGGTGACATCTGATAAAACTCGGATCAATAAATCTTATGACTTCTCCAAGACAGTCCAAATCCTGCTGTACGCGCCAGTAAAGATACATAATTTTCTCCTTTTGCTTCTTTGTAAGAATGAGCCATAAATGTTTTGACATTTGATGGCCAATATTTAAACTCCCTATTCAGGCACATAAACCATGCTTCCGTCTTCCAGTTTATAAGCAACCCCAAGCCTTTCACCGCGGCCTTCGGATTTGTCTTTTGTCACCTTGATTGCTTTTATGTTTTTACCCTTTTTGGTTATTATTTCCATTTGGCCGTTTTTGTCTTGTTTCATAATGGTCATATTTGATTTCTCATTGAACATATCCTGGAGATGATACACGCTGAACAACGCTAAAATCAAAGCTACGATAAAAACCACGCTGCAATCAAAAAGATTGGCTACCCCGCTCATCGGATCTTCGATCTTGCTAAACGAACCATCCGGCTCCAATAAGGCTGTATTAGTTCGCAATTTTCTGAAATATCGCATGTGCGGACTCCTCCTTTTTTATTGTCAGTATTTCTGCGGCAAGCTCCATATTCCTGATATCTTCTTCAATCCATCTGCGGCGGATTGTAGCAAAGAAAAAAGCTACTGTGCCGACAGCCAAACCGGTAACTGTAGTTGTAAAGGCAATTACCATGTCGGCTGAAAGCCGGGTCATATCACCCTGACCCAGCGCCGCAAGGCCTGTGCTCATGGGAATCAGAGTTCCGAGAAGACCTAAAGACGGGCCCACCCTAACCATAATAGCGAGCCGGTCCAATGATTTCCACATCATATGAGCGTTTTGCCGGAGCATATTTTCTATGGCAACTTCTGTATCGTCCCCATCACTGATAATACTATTAAGATTCCCAATAAAAAGTTTGACCTTATGGGACACCGAAGAAGAAAATTTGCCCCTTATCAAAAGATCCGGGAAATCCTGGGCCGGACACTTTACAAGACGAATCCGTTCGAGCCACTCGGCAAAAAATGCTCCGGCATATACTATGATACACACTATAAGAACTGACAGAAGTAAAAGCACCGGGTAAAGCAGTGATGCGGAAATCATATAAATAAATGTTTGTAGTAAAGACCCTATATTTGTCATGATATTCTCCTTGTTTTATTATAAACAGCGCCAAAACCTGCAAGAAAAGCCAATGCACCCGAAACCGCAACAACGGACAAATGTTTGATATTAACCGGATTGGTCTCCGATGAATTGCTCGCTAAACGGTATATTCTGTCTAAATCTGCAAAATTGGGCATTATTGTTACCGAAAGAAAAAAATAAACTGCAATCAAAAGCATGGCTCCGCCCAAAATTATTTCCGGCTGCATTTTTTGCCGTCTTATTCTCATAATCACAACAGTAATGAAATTGATAAGAAGAAATATGAGATAAAGAAAAACGGCTGACCTCCATGTTAAATCAGGAAAAAGAGTTATAAAAAAACCCTGGCAGAACAGGATTGCCAAAACGCAAACCGGACAAGGAAGAGCCAGAGCAATCCATCCCTTGCTTTTTGAACTGTATTCTGTGTTGTTCTTTAGCAGCCAAATGCCCCAAAATACCATCAGCACAGCCATAATCAAATGTATCAGCATGCCCGATTCTATCCATTTTAAAATGAGTTCCTGATGGCGTATTATATCAATTTTAGAAATGACGAAATATGACGCCGCAAACAACATCATATACATCAAGACAAACATGCCGCATGCCAATGCTTTAACACGGGCAGATGATGTTTTTGATAAATAATAATTCAGACCTATACCGCTTTTTACCGCAAATATAGCGATACTGAAAACTGTCCCCAATATAAGACTTTTATATTCCATTTTATTTCCTTTTTATCGTTTTATTCGTGATCCCAGGACAAACAGCCCGATTAAAGCCAGAACAAACAACATGGCGGCCCACTGAACGCCTGAGGATGTCATCTCAGTGGTTTCATCGCTTTTCTTCATATCCTCCATTTTATATCCTTCCACAGTTTTACTTTTTTCTCCTTTGCCTGTTTCAGATAAGGAAGGTTCCTTTTCCGAAGAATCCGGCAAAGATTTATCGGCCGGCGCTTTCTGCAATCCTTCCTGCAGATCGGACAGTAATTCCAGTCGTTGTTTCACCTGTTGATCCAGTTTTTTTCCTGCCGCCTGTTCTACAGCCAGCTTGAATTTTTCCACAAGTTCCGGAGAAAGCACCCCGGGCAGCGATATGATGTTTACTACCATCTGGTTTAACACAGGATTGTTGCAGGTATGGTCGCAGCAAGCCACACCCTTTTCCACAACGTTAACGGCATATTCTGCCGCCAGCTTCTTTTTGATTTTTTCATCAGCTTTCCAGTAGCCTTTTCTGTTCGCCTCCAGCATCCTTGCTGTCATAGACTGGTATGCCCAGGGATTTTCCCGGTTGAAAAACTGTTTCAGTTCAAGGCCGTATTTGTCTTCCACATATACTTCATAGGTTTGTTTCCATTTAGCGGCATCGACAGCCAAAGGAGTAGTAACCTGCCAACCCCACATATTTTCCAGAAATTCCGCCATCTCTCTTGCGCCTGCATATTTTTCCTTTTTCATACCCTCAATCCATTTGGGATTCAGATACCGGGTGCGCAGCTCCCTGCCCAGTGTGGCGGACAGAAGTTCTATATGACCTTCACCTGATGTGCGCTGCATTGAAATAAAGACCTCAGGGTCTTTACCCGATTCTTTTCTGACAGCCATGCTCAGCCCTCCAAGATACTGGAACATGTCGTCGTTATCCATCGTCCCATAAAGATTGGAAGAGATAGTATGCACTGTGGCATCAATTGCTTTGAGGTGCCTGCGATAAACCGAAGTGAGTTTTTCTCCCCAGATTTCGGATGAATAACCGTAGGACTGCATCTGTATAAAACCTTTTTCCGCCACAATATCGTCTTTTTCCCATAACCCGCTGGCGACTGTCATATCATCCACCTTTGTGCCGTATGCGCCTGGCGGTGCGCTGTAAAGCCTTACCAGAGAAAGTTTTCTGGCGTCTTCTTTGGAGCGGCCTTCGGCTATAAGCGCTTTTTCCAGCGCTTTTGAATGCTTTTGTATATAATTTTCTATATCGCTCATAGCCGCCGCCTTTTTTACGGCCTTATCAAGCATAAGAGCAACCAACGGAAAGGTGTCACGGAACAGACCTGACATTTGAAGCAGCACGTCAATTCGGGGGCGGTTTAATTCCGCGCCTGAAATCGGAACCACATCTTTAATTTTATCGCGATGATCCCAAACTGGTTTCATACCCATAAGATACAGGGCTGTAGCCGGATTGATGCCTTCGTCACGAATAGTTTCCACAGACCAGAGAATCACGCCCACCTGTTCGGGATATTTCCCTTCATGCTTCTTCCGATAGGCCTCAATGATTTCTGTCGCCGCTTTTTTCCCGTTTTCCCATGCTTCCTTCGATGGAACTTTTTCAGGATCAAACGCATAAAAATTCTTTCCTGTAGGCAGACTCTCCGGGTTCCGGATCGGATCATTGCCGGATGCCGAAGGGATATAGCCCCCTGACAGTCCCCGAATCAGGCTGTCCATTTCCGAAGGGCCGCAGGCAACAATATTTTTCCGGTAAAATTCTACCGGATTTTCTCCTTTTTTGGCCATTGCTCCTGCAGTTTCCTCCAGGCCTTCGCCGGATGGGGATACGCCAAAGGTGTGGAGGCCAAAAGGAATCATTTCGCTTTTAAGCTCAAGCAGATAATGCTTTATCTTCTCCAAAGCGCTGTCATCAATAACCGAAAGGCCGGTGTCTTTATCCAGTCCGAGCCAGATCGCTGTTTCCCTGATTCGTTCAAGCCGCGCCGGTCTGATTTTTTCCGAAGAGGATGCTTCATATTCACCTATGACAGACGCCAGTTTTGAATATTCTTCGTATGTTCCTCCGCTCTTAAAAGGCGGTACTGCATGGTCTATAATAACGCCCCGCCCCCGGCGCTTGGCCTGAATTCCTTCACCTACATCATCTACTATATACGGATAAAGATTCGGAATGTCTCCGATAAGCACTTCGGGAGGGCATTGCCAGGTGAGCCCGGCCTGTTTGCCGGGAAGCCACTCGTGTGTGCCGTGAGTTCCGAGACTGATCATGGCATCCGGCCGGATTTCTTTTTGTAACCAGAAGTAGAAAGCATTGTATTGATGGTGCGGATAAAGAACCGTGCTGTGATAAAGCTTGTCGGTATCATCGCTCCACCCCCGCACAGGCTGAGGAACCAGAATAAGATTGCCCAGCCGGATGCACGGAATCACAAAGCGGCCGTTTTTTACCATGATTTTTGAATTTTCAGGCTTGCCCCAGTCTTTTTCAACTTTTTTTTGAAAATCGGCAGGTGTTTCGCCAAACCATTTGCGGTAGTCGGACATTGAAACAAATGCGGCATTTTTTTCCCTTAGCAATTGATCCAGTTCATCCGGAGCCCACGAGCCAATATTGCGTCCCGATTTCAAAAGCAGGTCTTTGATTTTTTCTTCTGTAATCTCACCCTCAATAAAATAACCTTTCTGCTTTAAGTTTCGGATAATCTCATTTATGCTGCGAAATACGTTTAAATAGCTGGCTCCAATGTTTTGCTTTCCGGCCCCATGATTGTAATAAATTAAAACGATCTTTTTGTCCTTGTTGGCTTTTTGTCTCAGCGCATGCCATTTGGCTGCCCGCATGGCAAGCTTTTGTGCATGAATTTCCACAGGTATGTATTTGTAAATTTCAATATTTTTTTTATCCGCCTTAATAACCTGCTCCTTAACTCCGATCACTGTCGGCTCAACCAGTCCTGAAATTTCAGGAGTGGAGAATTGATATGCGAGTTCAACGGGCGAAAGGCCCTGAGGCGAGACCAGCCATTCATCCGACGTACTGAAAAACAAATACTGACCGTTTAATACGGGAACATTTGCTTTTTTAAGTATGCCCTCAAGGTCTCCGGAAAGTTTTGAGGAAAATTTGAAATCAAAACCTGTAATAGATCCGAGACGGCTTGCAAGCGGCTCAGTTGAAATCAACCGGTCAAAATTTTGATTTCTTTCTTTCATTTCCCGTAACCAGGTTACAGTATTGATGCCTTGCCGCTCATAGGCCCTGATCAGCGAATCCAGCGGCGCTTTCTTTCCATCCAGTGCATAGGTCGGAAAGATTATGGAAAGATTCCAAAGCCCGTCTTCTTTGAAATGCCCTGAGCTTTCATACCACTTCATGTACTCGCCAAGTTCTGAAAACAGTTTTGGAGCATCCGGATGATATAGCGAATTTTCAGACGGAACCACCGGAGGATCGAATGCAGTAACAAACCCCAGATCACGATTTGCAAGAAACTTTAACATGCCGGCGATATTTTCAGCAGATGTATAGCTGTAATAAGCTCGCACCGTTTTATCCATGATAAATCCAGCATCAAGAAAATCCTGGACATGGCTCGATCCGCGGACAGCATAAATTTTAGCATTAGCCCTGACGGATTTTTTGTTTTCAAGCAGCCATTCTGCCGGCTGATGTCCCATGATATCCACCACAGCCACATCCATACGCCGCACGAATTCGGATATGGCAGCGCTTCTGACATTTTTATCCGTAAAAATCTTTATTTCGATTCCCGGCAATGCAACTTCTTTCAAAGCTTTGTGGCAGACATAAGCGTCAACATCTCCCACGAACAAGCCGATGCTTCGCGTTTTTGCATTGGAAGAACCTGCCGCCGTTAATATCAAAACCAGGATGCAGATAATTATCAGTCGGATTCTTCTTATGTTTTTACGCCCTTTGGCGCTCTTAAAATGCAATTTCATAACCTACTTTAACAAGCCGTCCGATTTCATAATAAAGATAACGGTTAGTGGCATCATCAGACATGTCGCCTGCAACCTGAATCTCTTTGTTAAATATGTTGTCCACAGCAAAGGTCAGATATCCTTTCCAGAGTTTATACTTGGCATAGAAATTAAAAGAAGCATAGCTGTCCAGATTACGCTCTCGGGAAGAAAGAATCTGACAGTTAAGATCAAGAGTAAAAGGTTCACCAAGAAAATTCATGCCGATGTTTGTTTGCAGTTTTGGACCGATCTGGTATTCCTTGCCTTCGGTATCATCGGCCGTAGGCTCCGCCCAATAGCCGGATGTGTAGAATAAGATATTTTTTAGCCATCCTTTATTGTTAAAAAAAGGACTTACACCGGTTTCCCATTCAATGCCCTTGCTTGCATAATCCCCTGCATTGAAATAGGTTTGCGGATAACCTTCGGAGCGATCCACTTCGATTTTGTCTTTATACGTCATATAAAAAGCAGCGAGTCTTAAGCGAAAGAGATCGTCATCGTATTTTATTCCGGTTTCGTAAGTCCAGCCTTCTTCAGGTTTTAAATCCGGATTTCCCACCATAAACGAACTCTCATAATAGAGATTGTTAAATGTAGGAGCCCTGAATGCCTTTCCCGCATTGGCATAAAGGTTAATAGCCTCCGTTGTTTTTAAGTTCAGACCGAAGCTGGGCAAAAAACGGTTATAGTTATCGGTTCCGGATTCTCCGTCTATGAATTGCTCCCGTGCCCCGGCAGTAGCCGTTAAACGCTCCCAAAATGTTTTTTTAAGATGAACAAAGGGGGCATAATCGTTGCGATGGTGTCTGCCGTACTGGTTGTTGTAATCGGCTCCGCGATGGATCCAGTCTGAACCAACGGTCAATTGCCAGTCTGACAGCTCAAAGCGGTAGTCTGCCTCAATGCCGGAATTATAATTTTTATTCTTATCTTCCGGCTCGCCCGGGCTGGTGTATTCATCCCGGCGCATTTCATCATAATTGCCGAAAATCTTGGCTTTAAAATTTTGTGTTTCATACCGTACATTCAGAAAATTTTTTAAATGCTCCTGCTTAGTACCTTCCATTGGTTTTTTCTCACCGTCGAAATGCTTTTCAAAACCTGTTTCGTAATATGAGCCCAAATAATCCAGATGAAGATTTTCCATAAGGGTAGCATTGAAATTCCACGCATATTTATCAGTGCTATCCAGATCGTAGCGGTATTTTCGAGTAAAGCTGCGGGATATTTCCTTTTGGCTGCCCAGATGGTTATAATTAAATCCTATATTCACATCCGGCAATGAAGCTGAAAAACCATGATTGTGGTATCCCTCGTTTCCGAATTCAACCGAGCCCCCAACAGCCGTTTTTTGAATAGTTTTTTTCGTTATAATGTTTATGACGCCGCTCATCGCATCAGCTCCATAGAGGGTTGAGGCGGCTCCTTTCAAAATTTCAATGCGTTCAATCTGCTCAACAGGAATAGTATTCAGGTCATAGGCATGGCCTGCAGCGCCCTGTATTGGTGAGCCGTTTATAAGCACAAGTTCGCCGTCTTTTACGCCACGAACGGAAGCTGTGCTGTTCATGCCGCCGTGGGAGACGCCCAGCGGCGCATATGCCTTGTATGAAAAACCGCCGATGCGCTTCACTGCATCAGACAGATTGTCAACGCCGCTGTCTTTCAATTCCTCAGAAGAGATGACCGTAACAAAATGAGGACTTTGTTTTTCTTTCACAGGAAACCGCTCTGCTGTTACTGTTACCACATCCATGACATTGGACGACTGATCTGCCCACACAAGATTGCCTGCAAAAAGCCAAACCATGCAGGTCATGATCAGAATTCTTTTCTTAATCAGATAATCCCCAAGCATATTTCTTCTCCTTTTTCAGATGATGTATTTTTGCATGGGCCCGGGCAAAAAAAAGCCCGGACCAATATTAATTGATCCGGGGATATCCCTTTTTTTATCCTCATGATCTTTGCTGCGCTCTCTTGTCCGCGGAAAACGCACAAACATTCAGGCAGGTCTTCTGACTATCGGATTATTCTATTTGCCGCGCCTTCCCATCCGCTTATGAACAGACAGTGGCATTAATGCAGCTTTTGTCCCCGATTACAGCGGCGGGCCCGTCCCCGATTTTCACGGGGTTCCCTAGTATGGCGGATTGCAAACAACCCCCTTATCCCCCTTTTGCTAAGGGGGAATCTTGCCCTACATCACATCCTGTAGGGCGGCATTTCACATGCCGCCATATGCTAAAAAAGCACCTGAATGTAACCTTATATTGTGTGATATTTTACATCTTGCAAACTGATATCATAAGCTTCGTATTCCTTTATCCATGTTAAATCAGAAATTAATATTCACACCTGCCAAAAAGCTGAAACCGTCATCCGGATACCCTGCATGAACCTCATAATCGGTATCAAACAGATTATCGATATGAACAAATACTTCACTTGGCCACGATTTTATGTTAACAGGATGAATCACCTTCATATTTACTACTGCATAACCATCAAGCTTCTGGGACTGGGGAGTGTTAGGGCTGCTGTATTGACGGCTGACGGCCTTTAATATGGTTTCAACTCTGGTCTTCGTCGGTAGTACAAATTTTCCGGTAATTTTAAGGCTATGATCCGGTGCGTATGACAGTTCGCCTCCGGTTTCTTTATTTTTGGTATCCTGGTAAATATAAGATAGTTCCGTCGAAATACTTTTGGTCCATTCCGACTTTAGCGCCAACTCTACCCCCTGCTTATAGGCGCGCGAAACATTAACCGGACGATAAATCAGATCATTTCCCCTCTGGTAGATAATAATATCTTTGGTATTTGTTCTGAACACTGAAGCATTAAAAACCACGTCCTTTTTGATTTTGTGCTCCATGCCCAGATTAAAGGAGTATATCTTTTCTTCGTCCAGATCAGGGTTTCCCCTCACTTGGTCAATAGAGCCATGACTTGGTTGATATAATTGATTAAAGGAAGGGATTTCCACTGAGTATCCGGCGCTTGACTTAACCACGGTATTTGATCCCAGGGCGTAGCTAAGCCCTGCATTGAAGGCAGGAAAAAACCCGAAATCATTGGTATGATCCCCCCTCAGTCCCAGAGTAGCCGTTAATTTATTTAATTCACGGTCATACTGGCTGTGAAAAGAAACTTTCTCTCTGTGATGGTCTCCTGAAAAGTTATGATCCACCCTGTTTGTTTCAGCCAATCCTCCCAAACGCAGGGCAAAGACTCCGTCCTCAGGCTTCCATGTGGTTTCAGCGCTTATTCCTGCCCGATGCTCATCAAGCGTTGATCGGCTGCCGGTCTGGGATTGGTCGTACAGATCCGTCAAATCCATGTAGGACTTTACTTTATATTCCATCATATCATCAGTAAAACCATTGATATGAAAATCCAGAGATCCTTTCTGATAGCGCTGCCTGGCGTCAGGCGTAGGATTGTCAATGGGACCGGGAGAGCCATGATAGGAATGAAAATACCTGCCGTTTAAGTCGTACCGGATTCCGGTTTGTCCTTCTGTCTGCCAGTTAAAACTTGCATTTCCGCTGTCGCTGTCGCTGTTGGGCCGTTTCCCGTCTTTATGACCGGCGCCTATGGTAAACAAGAGCTTTCCCGAATCCTGATGCAACATATATGAGGAAGTTATATTTGCGGCACCATAAGATCCGCTATTAATTTTCAAGCTTGCTTTGTCGCCATCCTTCTTTTTTGAAGTATTTCCCGAAAAATCTCCGGTAACAATATTTATAGCTCCTGCAGAACCTCCCGGACCAAGCCAAACCGGCACCGGCGGCTTAAATACCGTAATGCTCTTTACAATATCTATAGGAATACCGCCCAGATTTACCCCGCCATACTGGGCGGAATTGATCGGTCTTCCATCAATCAATACCAGGACAGAACCTGATCCGCCACCGCCCCGGATAGAGATTCTGGCCCCCATACTGTTTGTTCCCTGCGCTACATCCACACCCGGCATGGAACCGATGGCCTCTCCCACTTCAAGAAAATTCCGTTCTCTAATCTCCTTTTGGGTTAGTTCCACAACGTTTTGAGGGTGATTTTTCACATATTCGGAAAGACGTTCGCTTGTAACATAGATGGTATCCAATAAATGAGTGGCCTCAGCTTTAGTCTCCGCTCCTTGTTCCGCAAAAACCGTATTTTCTGCGCTTAAACAAAGTAATAAAAAAATGACAAGCGATATTTTAAAATTATCCCATTTCATTATGTCAGCCCCATAACCATCCGTAAAAAGTATATATTATACCGGTCTTCATTCTCCACTGTCGAAAGAGAAGTAATCAGCACCTCAAAAAAAGCAAAAAAAAATCCCCGGACCGAAATTAATCGATCCGGGGATATCCCTTTTTTATCCTCATGATCATATATGCGCTCTCTTGTCCGCGGAGTACACACAAATATTCAGGCAGGTCTTCTGACTCTCGGATCATCCGTTTAGCTACGCCTTCCCAGAAAGGCAGTTGTCAGTGACCAGTATTTAGTGGTCAGAAAACAACCGTTTATTCCAGTGGCCAGTGTTAGCTACAGCGCCAGTTTTTACTGATTACTGTTCACTAATCACTTTTTTATGCGGCTTTCGTCCCCGATTACAGCGGCGGGCCCGTCCCGGATTTACACCGGGTTCCCTATTAAACTAAAAAGCACCTGAATATGTATTTTCTTCTTTAATAGGAATTAAAGAAGTGCTTTGTCAAGATATTTTTTTTAAAAGATTACCGATCTTCTTTTCATCATTTGTGCTTGTGAATATGCTCGTGCGAATGTCCATGTTCGTGCTCATGATTTTCTGTCATTTTCAATTCTCCTTTTTTGGATGATTGATAATAGTTATAGATTAATACTCCCATTTGAGTTTGGCAATAATCATTTGCCTTGCATATGGATGATACATGTACACAAGCTCATCGGTCAGGTTGTCCACAGATAAAGATATCGTAACCTGCTTTAACAACTTGTATGCAACTTTTGCATCCAGAAAGAAGTAATCATCTACCCCTCCGTATCCGCCCCGATCATCCACGTTATTAAGTGTATTCCATGCCTTGCTTGAATACCTTCCTGCAAGGGTCAGAAAAAGCTTGTCTGTGGGGAAGCAGCTTACAACAGCCTTGGAAGTCCATTTGGGAGCTCGTGGGAATATTTTTCCTTCCGAATCCGGTAAATTGTCGTTTTTCAGTGTTTTTGCCTTCATATAAGCGATATTAAACATTGCATCCAGTCTGTCTACAAATAATCCTTTCTTTTTAAACTGGAACTCTACTCCCCGGGTTCTCACTTCGTCGATGTTTTGATAGTACGTCTGGTTTTTATACACGTCTGTTTGGCTGAAAATGGTATCCTCGGTATAATTTTCGAAAAAGCTGAGCCTTGCTTCTCCGGCCCAACCCACTTTTTTGCTGATGGTAAAATCCTTGGCAAAGATCTTCTCGGATTTCAGGTCGGGATTTGTCAAGGTTACGATTCCGGCACTGCTAACATTTGCGTAAAACAGCTCCCGTATAGTTGGAAACCGGTATGCCTTGGCCAGAGAAAATCTGAATCCCCAATTCGTATCGGGATTGTAGGCCACAGCAAATTTTGGAGAAAAATGGTCTTCTTTCCTGTCCGGCAATTCCGTTGTATAAACTGATCCGGATACATCTCTTGCCTTGATGCCGTCAAAACCGCGCCACCACTCGTATCGCCCGCCAAAATAGACCATGATCTTATCGGTTATATCCCATTCATCCTGGAGAAAAACAGCATGTGTGCCGGTCTTGCCCTCGGATTTGTCATTCAATGTGGTCTTTATCTCACTTTTCCAGTCGGACGCGTTCCACGTCTTGCTATCCGTAAAGTAATGATCGAAGTGGTAGCCTGCGGTCAGCGTATGGTCTTTTACGGCAGACCATTTCAAGGGCTTATAGGCGCTTTTAAAGTCAAAGTTATACCAGCCGGTTTCGGAATCTGTCACCGTGCCGGCTCCACCCCATTTGGAATACGGGGGCACATCCGTTGATCGTTTGCTGAGTGCTTTCCAGTTGTTGTTAAAGCTTGAATCTACCCGGATCTTCAGTCCTGCTTCGGGTTCCCGCTTGAAGGCTATCGCATAAACGTCTCCTTCGTTCTGATTCTCCTGGAAGTAAAAAGTGGAACTTCCGATATTGTAGTTCAAACCGGCTACATTGACGCTTCCGCTATACACTTTGTTGCCGGCAGCGTCCGTAAGGTAGGTGTTGACATTATCTACATTCTGGTCGGACCACCAGTGTACCCACTGAAAATTTAATTGGGTATTACTGTCAAGATCGTAGCCGAATTTCAACTTGCATGTTGTATCAGTTATGTCTCTCGTTCCTTGATCACCGATAATAAAACGTTTTCTATTCTGAAAATCATGATCCGAATCATATCCC
>NZ_JBAMMY010000118.1:0-15166 GCF_051233685.1 Desulfobacterium sp. N47 | reverse complement strand
AACCCCTCAAACCGCAATGCTTTGTTATTGCCGCCGTAAGTGTTGTCTTGCCGTGATCTATATGCCCTATAGTCCCAACATTAACATGCGGCTTCTTCCTCTCAAATTTCTTCTTAGCCATATTCAATACCCTCCCAATATAAAGGAGCTTAATTTCGATTTTATATGATGTTATTTAAATAGTATAAATTAATATACCTGCAATATATTTTTATAATAACCCTACCATCTGAAATGAGCAAAAGCCTTATTTGCCTCAGCCATCTTGTGAGTATCTTCTTTTTTCTTTATCGAAGCACCCCTCTTGTTTGCCGCATCCAATATTTCCCCGGCTAGTTTTCCTGCCATACTCTTTTCATTGCGCTGGTGTGCATAACTTATTATCCATCTAATTCCAAGAGCAGTTCTTCGGGCAGGCCTTATTTCGGTTGGAACCTGATATGTCGATCCACCAACTCGCCTGGATTTGACTTCAAGAATTGGCTTAACATTATCCAGAGCCTGTTCAAAAATCTTTATTGACGACTCTTTTACATTCTTTTCAATGATATCAAATGCTTCATAGAGTATCGACTCGGCAACACTCTTTTTTCCATCCTTCATTATCGCTTTTATAAATTTGGAAACCACTTTGTTATCATATTTAGAATCAGGGATTACAATCCGCTCAGGCACATCTCTTCTTCTCGGCATATATCACACCATCTATATCATTTCTGTTAATTATTTATTATTTTGATGCATACAGTCATTTATTTTTTAAGATAAGTTCATCCGATTCTTGCAACCTATCTGTTTTTCCTGCAAATCATACGATCACTTCGGTCTTTTTGCACCATACTTGGATCTGCTCTTTTTTCTGTCCTCAACCCCCAGTGTGTCTAGCGTACCTCTAACTATATGATACCTTACACCGGGAAGGTCTTTAACTCGCCCGCCACGAACCAAAACAACCGAATGTTCCTGAAGATTATGTCCTACTCCCGGAATATAGGCCGTAACTTCCGCACCCGAAGTAAGCCTCACTCTTGCAACCTTTCGCAAAGCTGAGTTGGGCTTTTTAGGAGTTGATGTATATACACGTGTACACACACCCCTTTTTTGAGGAGCTCCTTTAAGAGCCGGCGTAGTAACCTTCTTGGCAATCTTACTCCTACCTTTTCTGACTAACTGATTGATTGTAGGCATATTCCCCTCTTTAAATATTTTTCATTCATACAATGTATGAACCTTCACCACGAAACAGAAAAATAATATTATCCTTCCATTACAGCTTACTCAGTGGTTTTTTTGATCTATAACCAATGCATCTCATGATTTCAGGCAATTAACATTGTCCTGTTTAAATTAAAATCATGAAATGTTTAAATAGCCCTGTCGAAATATACTAAATTTACAAAATACAAAATATAGGCTGAAAAACGATATTTTATACGCATATCTAAGATTTATGTCAAGCAATATTATGGTAAAAAAACTAACAATATATAAAAATACACACATCACCCTAAATCAATAGGTAATTCACATGCATCGTTCACAGCAACATAACAAAGTTAATTTAAATTAGCTTGATGCTGCTAATGAGATATTTCTATATTCTGGTTCAATCCAAGACCCGAACCCGCAGGTATTACCCTGCCCATAATAACATTTTCTTTAAGTCCGTGGAGATAATCTATAGCCCCGGAAATACTGGCATCTGTTAACACTTTAGTAGTCTCCTGGAACGATGCTGCAGAAATAAAACTATCGGTACTTAAAGATGCCTTTGTAATTCCTAAAATAAGGGGTTCAGCTATAGCAGGCTTACCGCCTTTTGCCTTAACCATCATGTTAATTTCTTCGTACCTTCCACGATCAATCTGTTCTTCAAGTATAAAATCAGTATCACCGACATCAACGACCTTAACGCGCCTTGTCATCTGACGTACAATTACTTCAATATGTTTATCGTTTATACGAACTCCCTGCAACCGGTATACTTCCTGGACTTCATCAACGAGGTATCGCGCAAGGGCGATTTCACCCTTTATGTTAAGAATATCCTGAGGTATGGCTGAACCACCTATAATAGGCTCCCCAGCCCTTATATAATCACCTTCGTAGATGTTAATATGTTTACCGCGCGCGATCAGATATTCTTTCTTTTCTCCAAAATCGACAGGAGTTACAGTTACTTTTTGCTTTCCTTTTTTAGTACTCTTTGAGATAGAAACATAACCGTCTATTTCACTTAAAATCGCTATTTCTTTTGGCTTCCTTACTTCAAAAAGCTCTGCTACCCTTGGGAGACCACCCGTAATGTCCTTGGTTTTAGTTGTGGCTCTGGGAAGTTTTGCGATAACATCGCCGGCTTTGACATTGTCATCTTCTTCAACCATCAGAACAGCACCAATTGGAAGAATATAGCGGGCCATCCCGGATGATTCGGAAAGTTTCGCCGTTTTGCCTTCTATGTCTTTTATTGAAATTCTCGGCCTTACCTCTGTTCCCTTAGCTTCAATTATAGTTCTGCTCGATTTTCCTGTAACAGGATCAACCTTCTCCTTCATTGTTTTGCCTGGTACAATATCACCGAACTTTACGGTTCCTGCAACCTCTGTAATAATTGGTGTTGTGAATGGATCCCAGGTAGCAAGAAGGTCACCCGGTTTCCCGGTTTCATTATTAGGCCCATTAACTTTCTGCCCGTCTTCAACCATGATATGTGCACCGTATATTACCGGACAGCTTTCAAGTTCACGGCCTGAATCACTTACAATAGTAAATTTACCCCCGCGGCGGTTCATTACGATATATTGGTTTTCTGCATTTCTAACAACATGAAGATCAATAAATTTAATTGTTCCTTCAACTCTTGCTCTGATGTCTGCCTGCTCAACTCTTCGGCTTGCTGTACCTCCGATATGGAATGTACGCATAGTAAGCTGAGTACCCGGTTCACCTATCGACTGAGCAGCAAGAATTCCAACAGCCTGTCCCAATTCAACCTGAGAACCGCTTGAAAGATCCCTTCCATAACATTTGGCACATACGCCGTATCTCTCCTTGCATGTGAGAACAGATCTTATCTTAACAGTTGTTATGCCGGCATCTTCTATCTTTTTTGCAGATCTTTCGTCGATCTCATCCCCCTTTTTAATAATTACTTCATCAGTAAAAGGATCAACTATATCATCCACTGCAACCCTGCCAAGAACTCTTTCTCCAAGACGCTGAATAACTTCTCCGCCTTCAATCAAAGGCTCAACATCAACGCCCATCAATGTACCGCAGTCATCCTCCATAACCACACAATCCTGAGCAACATCAGCCAGTCTTCTTGTTAGATACCCTGAATTTGCGGTTTTAAGAGCCGTATCAGCAAGACCTTTTCTTGCACCATGCGTTGAAATAAAATACTGTAATACGGAAAGCCCCTCTCTAAAATTTGCGCTGATCGGCGTTTCTATAATTTCGCCGGATGGTTTAGCCATTAGACCACGCATCCCTGCGAGCTGGCGCATCTGATCTTTACTTCCTCTTGCTCCTGAATCTGCCATCATATATATTGGATTAAAACTTTCAACATATGATGTTTTTCCATCTTTATCCAGCACTATATTCCCATCGCTGTCCTTTAAAGGTTCAACCTTCATAGCATTCATCATTTCGTTGGCAACATCATCTGTCGCCTTGGCCCAGATATCTACAACTTTATTATATTTCTCACCTTGAGTAATAAGACCCTCAGTATACTGCCGTCCGATTTCCAAAACTTTAACTTCGGCTTTTTTAATTATATCTTTTTTTGCAGCAGGAATTATCATATCGCCAATTGAAATCGAAAGTCCCCCTTCTGTTGAATATCTGAAGCCTATATCCTTAAGTCTGTCGGCAAGAACAACTGTGGCTTTTGGGCCTAGATTTCTATAAGCATAATCAACAAGATCTCTTAAAGATTTCTTATCCTGAACCTTGTTAATAGCATCAAAAGGAATTTCAGCTCTCTTCTCATTTATCTGAAATATATGATATTTATCTTGGGATGGTATTATTTCACTAATTTCTCCTTCTTCCACAGAAAAGACAAGATCAGCATCATCAATATCAAATATTCTCGTAAACTCTTCTTTTCTCAAAAGACCGATATCACCATCTAACTTCTTGTTGAGGCTTTCCGAATACTGATTTACCATCTGTGAAAAAGCTTCACCGTTTCTGATTCTTTCATGAACCGACTTTGCAACTTCTTCCGAAGAAACCATTATATGGCTCATTCTTACAATATTTTCCTTGGGAATAATTTCCCATAATAAGACGCGGCCCGTCGTAGAATTAACTTTTTTCCCGTCTATCCGTACCACTATCTTAGCATGAAGATCAATCGCACCCGAATCATACGCAGAACGAACCTCATCAGTATTGGCAAAACTTTTGCCATCACCCTTAGCACCTAGCACTCCTCTTGTCATATAATAGATCCCAAGCACGATATCCTGGCTTGGCACTATAATAGGACTTCCATTGGCAGGTGAAAGAATATTATTACTGGAAAGCATTAAAATACGTGCCTCTATTTGTGACTCAACTGAAAGGGGAATATGCACAGCCATCTGGTCACCATCAAAGTCTGCATTGAATGCGGTGCAGACAAGCGGATGAAGCTGAATAGCCTTACCCTCAATGAGAATCGGCTCAAACGCCTGAATCCCAAGCCTATGAAGTGTCGGTGCGCGGTTTAGCATTACAGGATACTCTTTTACAACTTCATCTAATGTATCCCAAACTTCCGGTGTTTCGCGTTCAACCAATTTTTTTGCACTCTTTACAGTCGAAACAAGCCCTTTTTTCTCCAGCCGGTAATAAACAAAAGGTTTAAAAAGTTCCAGAGCCATCTTTTTAGGAAGGCCGCACTGGTGAAGTCTTAGGTTCGGCCCTATGGCAATAACTGTTCGTCCGGAATAATCAACACGTTTACCAAGCAAATTCTGGCGAAAACGCCCCTGCTTTCCTTTAAGTGTATCGCTAAGTGATTTTAAAGGCCGCTTATTGGTTCCTGTGATTACTCTGCCATGCCTTCCGTTATCAAATAGAGCATCTACAGCCTCCTGAAGCATTCTTTTTTCATTCCGGACTATAATATCGGGAGCCTTTAGATCAATTAATCGTTTTAACCGGTTGTTGCGGTTTATAACTCTTCTATATAGATCGTTAAGATCGGATGTAGCGAATCTGCCGCCTTCCAGGGGGACAAGAGGACGCAGATCAGGAGGAAGTACAGGGATAACATCTAATATCATCCAGCAAGGATTTACTCCCGAACTTCTGAAAGCATCAACAATTTTAAGCCTCTTAGACAGTTTCTGCCTTTTTGCCAAAGATGTTGTAGCTTTAATATCAGTTCTCAGCTCTATATACACGGATTCAAGATCAATATTTTCCAGCAGAATCTTTATCGCTTCAGCTCCAATACCAGCTTCAAACTTTGTCCCGTATGTTTCAAGCGCATCACGATATTTTTCTTCGGAAAGAAGCTGACAACGTGTAAGCGGGGTATCTTTCGGATCCAACACTATATAGCTGTCGAAGTATAAGACTTTCTCCAGACTTTTTAATGTCATATCCAAAAGATTCCCTATCTTGCTGGGAAGACTTTTTAAAAACCATATATGTGCTACCGGAGCAACAAGCTCAATATGCCCCATACGTTCTCTGCGGACTTTGGACTGTATAACCTCAACACCGCATTTTTCACAGACTACACCTCTGTGTTTCATGCGCTTGTATTTTCCACAGTTGCACTCATAGTCCTTGGTAGGACCAAAAATTTTGGCGCAAAAAAGCCCATCGCGCTCCGGCTTAAATGTCCTATAGTTTATGGTTTCAGGTTTTTTTATTTCACCAAAAGACCATTGTCTGATTTGTTCAGGTGAAGCCAAAGAAATCCGAACACCGCTGTATTGTTTCGGATCAATCGGTTTAGCGAAGAAATCATATAAGGTTTCCAAATTCTACTCCTTATGTTCTTCCAAAAGATTTATATCCAGGCCAAGGCTCTGCAATTCTCTTGTCATAACCTTAAAAGACTCGGGTATGCCAGGCTCAAGCATATTCTGCCCTTTTACAATTTTCTCATACATTCTAGTCCTTCCCGCCATATCATCAGATTTTACAGTCAGAAATTCCTGCAATGCATGTGCAGCTCCGTATGCTTCCATAGCCCAGACCTCCATCTCTCCAAGGCGCTGCCCTCCAAACTGAGCTTTTCCGCCAAGAGGCTGCTGCGTAACAAGTGAATAGGGTCCTATAGAACGTGCATGAAGTTTATCATCTACAAGATGATGAAGTTTTAACATATACATAGTCCCGACAGTAATCTTGCCCTTAAAATTCTCACCTGTCCGTCCGTCAAACAATGTAGCCTGACCCGTTGTATATTGTCCTGCTTCTTCAAGAAGCGCTTTTATCTCTGTTTCTTTAGCTCCGTCAAAAACCGGAGTAGCCATATGAACACCATTTTTATAGTTGCCGACATAATCACACAGCTCTTGGTCATCCATCTGAGATATAATTTTATTTGAGTCTTTATCGTTAAATATTTTATTCATTTTATCACGAAGCGACACAATATTATTTTCTTCTATCAGCCTGTTTAATTGATCACCCAGACTTTTTGCAGCACGACCAAGATGAATTTCCAGAATCTGACCGGCATTCATTCGGGAAGGCACGCCAAGCGGGTTTAAAACCATATCAACCGGGGTACCGTCTTCAAAATAAGGCATATCCTCCTGTGGCAGAATTCTTGAAACAACCCCCTTGTTGCCATGCCTTCCAGCCATTTTATCACCGACCGAAAGTTTCCTTTTCATGGCAATATACACCTTGACCATCTTTATGACCCCGGGAGGAAGGTCATCTCCTTTTTCGTACCTGCTGATATGTTTTTCAAAATTATCATGACAAGCTGTGCGCTGAGTTCTGTATTGTTCAAGAAGGTCGTGAAGCTGCTCTGTAACACCGGCATCCTTTAATACGACACCTTCAAGCTGAGCCAGGGGAATATCGGATAAAATTTCGGCGTCTATTTTATCCCCCTTTGCAATCAAAACTTTTTTACCCTTTTTTATAGGGGTATTGCATATCTGACCATCTAAAGCCTGAATAACCGGACCGCGCGCTATCTCTTCAATGACTGCAAGTTCATCATCACGGTTTCTCTCTAAAACTTTTATTTCAGTTTCTTCAATAAAGCAGGTGCGTTCATCTTTTTCTATGCCCCGTCTTGAAAATACTTTTGCATCAATAACAGTTCCTTCAACTCCCGGAGGAACCCTTAAAGAAGTATCTTTAACATCTCCTGCTTTTTCTCCGAAAATTGCACGAAGAAGCTTTTCTTCAGGAGAGAGCTGGGTTTCGTCCTTGGGAGTAATTTTTCCCACCAGAATATCACCCGGTTCCACTTCAGCTCCAAGCCTTATAATGCCACTTTCGTCAAGGTCTTTTAAAGCCTCATCTCCCACATTAGGAATATCACGGGTAATATCTTCCTTACCAAGTTTGGTATCTCTTGCAACTATCTCAAACTCTTCTATATGCACTGAAGTATAAACGCCATCACGAACAAGCCTTTCATTAACAAGAATGGAGTCCTCAAAATTAAAACCGCCCCAGGGCATAAATGCTACTGTAACGTTTTTTCCAAGAGAAAGCTCTCCTTTTTCTGTGGCAGGCCCGTCAGCAATTATCTCTCCGGCTTGAACGCGCTGTCCTTTTACGACTATAGGACGGTGATTGAAACATGTGTTCTGATTTGAACGCATGTATTTTGACAGATTATATATTGTAACATGCTTGTCATACCGCTTATCAGAAGGATCATGAGAAAGAATTATACGATAAGCATCAACAGACTCCACTATTCCATCACGTTCGGCAACTATTGTAACACCGGAATCTTTAGCCACAACGCCTTCTATGCCTGTACCGACAAGTGGGGCTTCGCTAACTATAAGAGGAACAGCTTGGCGCTGCATGTTTGAACCCATTAAAGCCCTGTTTGCATCATCATTTTCAAGGAAAGGAATAAGGGACGCGGAAACGCTTACAAGCTGATTCGGCGAAACATCCATCAGCGCGATATCCTCTTTCTGGACCGTCATAAATTCACCTGCCATACGTGATGTAACTATCGGATTTGTATATCGGCCTTTTTCATCAATGGGGGCATTTGCCTGGGCAATTGGCAAATCTTTTTCTTCAAATGCATCAAGAAATTTGACTTCGTTTGTTACTGTTCCATCATTAACTACCCTGTATGGTGTTTCTATGAAACCATAATCATTAACACGGGCATAAGTACTTAATGAAACGATAAGACCGATGTTAGGACCTTCAGGCGTTTCAATAGGACATATTCGCCCGTAGTGAGAAGGATGGACATCTCTTACTTCAAATCCGGCACGCTCACGGGTTAGTCCCCCCGGTCCAAGTGCGCTTAATCTGCGCTTATGGGTAGTTTCGGAAAGTGGATTTGTCTGATCCATAAACTGGCTCAACTGGCTTGTACCAAAAAACTCTTTAACAATTGCGGACACAGGCTTAGGGTTAATAAGATCATGCGGCATGAGAGTATCGACTTCCTGCAAACTCATTCTCTCCTTTATTGCTCTTTCCATTCGCACCAGACCAATACGATACTGGTTTTCCAGAAGCTCGCCTACCGCCCTTATCCTCCGGTTTCCAAGATGGTCAATATCATCAACAATCCCTTGCGTATCCCTTAAATCTATTAAAGTTTTTGCGGTTAGAAGGATATCTTCCCTTCTTAATATCTTTAAATCGGGAGAAGACTCAATCCCTAAACGCTGATTTATTTTTACCCTTCCAACACTGGACAGGTCATAATAAGCTGTCTTAAAGAACAGATTGTCGATAAAATTCTGGGCAACTTCAGGTGTCACCGGATTTCCTGGTCTTAACCTTCTGTATATTTCTACAAGCGCTTCTTCTTTCGAAGCCACTTTATCTACAGATAATGTTTTTCTTATCGAGTCACTGCTTGAGGCTCCATCAAAAAACAGTATTCCAAATTCATTTATTCCTGCATCTTTCAGTTTTGAGATCGAGTCTTCATTAACTATTTCATTTGCCTTGACCAAAATATTATTCGTTTCCGGTTCATAAATCGTATATGAAAAAGCTCTCTCAAAAATATCTTCTATATTTATAGGTATTGCATCTATTTTTGAAGATATCAGCTTCTTGATTAGTTTGGGAGTATATGGGCGCCCTTTTTTTGCTACTATTTCACCGGTATCCGGGTCCTTAATATCACGTGTAAATTTTTGATCTTTACATAAATCTTCTCTAAGTTCCTTGTATAAACTTTTACCACGTATAATTATCTTCTCACTCTTATAGAAATATGAGAGAAGATCTTCCGGCGTATATCCAAACGCCTTAAAGAAAATGGTAATGGGGAACTTGCGTCTCCTATCTATTCTAATATAGACTATATCCTTGGGATCAATCTCAAGATCAATCCATGATCCACGAACAGGAATGATCCTTGAACTATATATGATTTTCCCACTTGAATGAGTTTTACCTTTATCGTGGTCGAAAAATACGCCGGACGATCTGTGTAACTGGCCGACAACAACCCTTTCGGTCCCATTGACAATAAATGTTCCTTTATTTGTCATCAGGGGAACCGTACCAAAATAAATCTCCTGCTCTTTAATATCACGTATACTTGAAATACCTGTTTCTTTATCAACATCATAAACTACAAGCCTTACAGTAATACGTACAGGTATTTCATATGTCATACCTCTGTGTATGCATTCCGCTACACCGTGTTTAATCTCCCCAAATCTATAGGATACGTATTCAAGTGAAGCGCTTCCTGTGTAATCTTTTATAGGAAACACCGATTTGAATACAGCCTGAAGCCCGATATCTTCTCGTTTTTCAGGAACAACATCCATTTGCAAAAAACGTTTATAAGATTCCAGTTGCATGCCAATAAGATCAGGTATTTCAACAATCCTTTGAATCTTTCCGAAATTTTTTCTTAACCGTTTTTTTGCCAAAAGCCTTTCCGACATGGCATCTCCCTTTTATAGGATTCAATAATTAAAGAAATTATAAATATATTTCAATAATGTGCTGAAATAATCCCCTTATAAAAATCATAAAACGACTTTTACTTAATGAGATCTTTGCATAAATTCCATCTAAAGCAATAGAAAATTTTAACCGGTATTTATTTCCCGGCAACTGATCGGCTTATTTAGAATCTATACATTAACAAAAAATAATATTCGCACTAAACAAAAATATTTTCTCTGCCCGCATCATCTTTATCTTCCGTTTTTTTCCTGCTCTAAAAACCAGGAATGCTTTGATAGTTATGCTCTTTGCTGCTGATCAAACACTTCCACCATCAATCAAGGCCGGGGCTTATCAGCCCACAGCCTGATGATGATCTTCTGATAGAAGAATCAAATACAATAATAATGTCAGGATAAAACATCTAATTGCAATATATACTATCACAATAATATCATTGTATTTGAACGATTTTTCTTATTTTATTTCAACCTGTGCTCCGGCTTCTTCAAGCTGTGCCTTGATCTTTTCCGCTTCTTCTTTTGATATAGCCTCTTTTACCGGTTTTGGAATTTCATCAACGAGTGTTTTTGCTTCTTTGAGACCAAGACCTGTAATTGCTCTAACTTCTTTAATGATCTGAATCTTTTTGTCGCCATGCGAAAGCAGTATAACTGAAAATTCAGTCTGTTCCTCAGGCTGTGATTCTGCTGCGGCCGGACCAGCTGCGGCAACCATTGCAACAGGAGCTGCTGCTGAAACGCCAAATTTATCCTCAAGCTCCTTAACAAGCTCGGACAAATCAAGAACTGACATTGTTGCTATAAATTCAATAACATCTTCTTTAGTAATATCTGACATTGTTATAATTCCTCCAAATAAATCAAAAATCCCACATTTCATGCTGCAGGATATATTTTTTATGCTGCTTCCTTTTGTTCTTTAATAGCCTGTAATACATATAATAATTTCTTTGGTATTTCATTAAGCGTTCTTACAAAAGACACAGGAACACCATTCATCGCCGATAGTAACATACTTAACAGTACTTCGCGTGATGGCATAGTGGACAAAGCCTTAATTGCATTGAAATCAAGTGCTTTTCCATTTAACATACCTGCTTTTATTGTAAGGTTTTTATTGGTCTCAGAAAATTTTATAAGTATTTTCGCAGGAGTAACAGGATCATCGTAGCTTATAGCTACTGCTGTAGGACCCTTAAATTTATCTTTAATTACAAAAGCTTCGGTATTTTCAGATGCCCTCTCAAGAAGAGTATTTTTTACAACCCGGTATTCTACTTGAAATTCCCTCAGTTTTGCCCGCAAATCGCTAATTGCTTCTACATTAAGCCCTTTATAGTCTGTTATAATAACTACTTTAGCTCTGGATAATTTCTCATGAAAATTTTCTGCAATATTTTTCTTTTCTGATAGCTTCATATATTGTAACACCTCCTTTCCAAGTCTATACAAAACCGGAGGTCTTTTTTGGATTAGCGAATACCGGAGATTGCAATAATTTTACATCAAAAACATAAATTTATTTATTTAATATGCAACCTTAATCCGTCTCAGCAGGCCGGTAATACCGCTTAAGATTTAATTATACACCTACGGTCTTTGACAGAATTGTATTAATTATATTTTTAATGTCTTAAATATTGTACCCCTCTTTTAAACTTACTCCTCATTCCTAACGATTCTTTAATCTTGGATATTAAGAGTTTAATGAGGCTAAGCAAATTATGACTTTTATGATGTCAACTATTTAGTAACGTTAAATAATGGAGCAAGTGAAAACTTCCGATATTAACTCCGGTTAGACTTTATTAACAATAGGATCTATTTACTACTTAGTTGCTCATAGGACAGTGTCTATAAAGTAGATCTGCTATTTTAAGAGTATATAACTTTTTAGTATTATAATGCAGCTATTATATGTTTATTTAATCTGTTTTTAAACGTATATCCCGTTACAACTTAATTTGTAACGGGATCCGGATAACTTAAACAGTTATCATTACCAGAATAAATTTACACAACACTTTGTTATTCCCAAAAAACCATCCGGACTAAATTTATAAAATAAATGCATACTTGCG
Source organism: Desulfobacterium sp. N47 (assembly GCF_051233685.1). Lineage (NCBI taxonomy): Bacteria > Pseudomonadati > Thermodesulfobacteriota > Desulfobacteria > Desulfobacterales > Desulfobacteriaceae > Desulfobacterium > Desulfobacterium sp. N47. The sequence continues at coordinate 2,961 of NZ_JBAMMY010000118.1, read as the reverse complement.
ATACCCTGTTATACTGTCTATAGAATATTTCTGGGATACAGCTCAATCATTATAAATAAATTAATGCCTTTATATTGCATAATTCGATATTTTTAAATATATGGACTATTTATGCTTTACATAAAGTTACAAAAACAGACAGTTATATTATCTAATGACACAATGGTTAACAACTGTATATTATTTTATAAAATCTTTGATCAAAGACAAATCAATTTTAATTCCCGGACCCATTGTTGTAGAGATAGCCATACCTTTTAAATATGTTCCTTTACTGCCTGAAGGCTTCAGCCGCATTATGGTTTCAAGAAAAGTAGCCATATTTTGAACAAGTTTCTCTACACCAAATGAAACTTTGCCCATTGGAACATGCACTATTCCTGCTTTTTCTACCCTGAATTCCACTTTCCCTGCTTTTAACTCTTTTACAGCTCTATCCACATCAAATGTAACAGATCCTGTCTTAGCATTTGGCATAAGCCCCCTTGGCCCAAGAAGCTTACCAATTTTTCCAACAGCGCCCATCATATCCGGTGTAGCAATAGCTTTATCAAAGCCTAACCAGCCTCCTTGAATCTTAGCAATAAGATCATCATTCCCAACAAAATCCGCTCCGGCATCAAGGGCCTCTTTCTCTTTCTCACCTTTTGCAAATACAAGGACCTTGACTTCCTTGCCTGTTCCGTTCGGCAAAACAACAGCACCTCTCACCATCTGATCCGCATGCCTTGGATCAACACCAAGACGTACGGCGATATCGACTGTCTCATCAAATTTTACATATGATGAATCTATTGCTGACTGAACAGCTCCGGCAATATCACTTTTTGCCTCGGCATTAGCCTTTGCTTTAGCTTCTATAAATTTCTTACCCCGCTTCGGCATTTCGCTTTATTAACTCCTTTTCATCTTTAACCAATTTCTATCCCCATGCTTCTGGCTGTTCCTGCAATAATTTTAATAGCGGCAGCCGTATCATTGGCGTTAAGATCGACCATTTTCTGCTTAGCAATTTCCTCCACCTGTTCCCGTGTGACTTTAGCCACTTTTACTCTCTTCGGGTCGCTGGATCCTTTTGCTATCTTTGCCGCTTTCTTCAGAAGTATGGAAGCAGGCGGCGTTTTTGTTATAAAAGTAAATGATCTGTCTTGATAAACAGTAATAACTACTGGTATTACCATCCCCTCATCGTCAGAGGTCCTGGCATTAAAAGCCTTGCAAAACTCCATTATATTCACACCATGCTGCCCAAGAGCAGGACCAATAGGCGGAGACGGATTTGCTTTTCCGGCCACAACCTGCAATTTAATCATTGCCATAACCTTTTTTGCCATATTTTTCTTTTCACTCCTGATGCTATATCTTTGTAACCTGTACGAATTCTAATTCCACTGGTGTTGAACGCCCGAATATACTGACAAGCACTTTTATTTTTCCTTTTTCCGGATTTACTTCCTCAACAACTCCATTAAAATTCGTAAATGGTCCGTCTACTACCCTAATTTCATCTCCGGTTTCAAAATAATATTTCGGCTTTGGCTTTAACTTTCCAGCCTCCATTCGGTTTAATATTTGTTCTGCCTCATCATCCGAAATTGGGGTTGGCTTTTCCCTTCCTCCAAGAAAGCCACTCACCTTAGCAGTATCATTAACTATATGCCAGACTTCATCATCGAGATCCATTTGCACTAAAACATATCCGGGATAAAATTTTCTGGTAGATGTCTTTCTTTTTCCTTTAACAAGCTCAACTACCTGCTCTGTGGGAACCAGCACGTTTCCGAACTTATCTGGACGATTATAAGCAGCAATTTTTTCCTCAAGAGCAGTTTTCACTTTATTTTCAAATCCAGAATATACATGCAATATGTACCACTTAAGAGACACTCACCATTCTCCTCATTATCATTGAAGAATTATATGGACAAGACTTTGCAGCCCCATATCAACCACACTTAGAAAAAGGGAAACTATCAAAACCAGAATAATTACAACTACTGTTGAGCCAATAGTTTGTTTACGGGTAGGCCATGTAATTTTTTTAAGCTCAATCTTAACTTCTCTTAAAAATTGTGATATTTTCTCAATACGGCTATTTGTTTCTTTGTCTGTTAATGTTTTACTTCCTGTTAAAGGTTTTTTTTGAGGCAATATCAGTATTTTTTTCGTTTCTGCCAAAGCACCTGCAATAGAAGCACTTTTCTTTATAGTATTAGCTGAATCCTGAGAACTCTCCGGCGTATCGACATTTTGTTTTGACTTTTTTTTATTAATAGAAGTCTTTTTTCTCAGTAACCGTGCCATTATACTCCTATATTGCAATATTTACAAACTGAAACCAATTATTGTGAATTCTTTAGTACTTCAATATTTACATAATATTACTATGCGGAAGACATTTTTCCTTTCAAACTAAACCGTGATGTAAATCAGTCACAGCCTGTTTATGGATATCTTATGTTTCTATCATTACCACTCAAAGCTAATAATAAAATATCTGGCAGGCCAGGAGGGATTTGAACCCCCAACACCCGGATTTGGAGTCCGATGCTCTACCGTTAGAGCTACTGGCCTGTATATAAACATTGAAATCCGCTATAGACCTTTAACCCAACCAAAAGCCTATTTCTAATTAAATAAAAAATTAACTACTTATTTTGTTTCTTTATGAGCAGTATGTTTTCTGCAAAACCTACAGTATTTGCTGAATTCAAGTTTATCCGGTGTTGTTCTTTTGTTTTTTGTAGTAGTATAATTTCTACTTTTGCATTCACTACATTTCAATGTGATAATTACTCTCACCTGCCGACTCCTTAGCCGTTATGCTATAATATTACTTACAACTCCGGCACCGACCGTCCGGCCACCTTCCCTTATCGCAAACCGAAGCTCGGTCTCCATCGCTATGGGAGTTATCAGCTCCGCCGATATCGCTACATTATCTCCGGGCATTATCATCTC
>NZ_JBAMMY010000121.1:0-19048 GCF_051233685.1 Desulfobacterium sp. N47 | reverse complement strand
CATCGCCAAGGCCGCGTTGGCTGATGATTTTAATGCCGTTTGCAACAAAAACCAGAAACTCTCCCGAAAATCTTTCGTGGACGCGCTGTTACGGATGGTCGCGTGAGTAAACCATGCATCATTTCGGTGAAACTTTAGATAAATATAATTAGACATATAAAATTAAAAAAGCTGAACGGATTTATTATTTATCATGATTATAAAAGCTATTGCAAATAACAAATTATTGGACCGGCAAAAAGAGACATAAATAGGGCTAATAAGCAAAAAGAAACTTATCTGAGTTTAATAAGACCAATGGATTAACCGGGTCAGCTGCATCCGGCAGATAAAACTTGACGGAATTAAAAATGTTTTATTATAATGCATACTTCATTATTTATTAACATAAAAATTTTATGCCCGATTAGCTACAATAATATATTAAATTGTTTCAGGCATAAAGCTATAAAATAAATGTAGCCTCTTATATTAATCCAGGCGCAATTTAAGCAAAAGGGACTTTCACTAAGTCGTAAAGAATTAAAACGGCTAAACTCAGCACATAGCCTGCAAAAAGGGGGATTATGAATCTGTTCGATATCCTGGTAATTGCTATTCTGGCCTACTGCCTCATTCGCGGTATTTTCAGAGGTGTTATAAAGGAAATATCATCTCTGATAGGAGTGCTTGGAGGTTTTTACGCTGCTTATACCTATTATCATGACGTCAGCAAATTCTTTGAAAAATGGGTAGCTTCCCATTATTTAAATGTGTTAAGCTTTCTTTTGATTTTTATTTGTGTTTTCTTGATAATAAGTATTATAGGAACCGTAATAAAATATATTTTAAAGATAGTTTTTCTTGGATGGGTTGATAGAATATTCGGGGCAATTTTCGGGATATTGAAAGGAACATTGATAAGTTCTATATTGTTAATCGTATTTGTGGCTTTTCTTTCAGGCAGCATAGATACAATTAAATCTTCGAAAGCATCGCCTTATCTTGTAATATTTTCCGATAAGATGGTTATGGTAACCCCAAAAAGCTTAAAAAATGAGTACCAGATAAAAATAAAGGATATTAAAAAAGCTTGGAAAAGCAGCGGCCAGACAGAAAAGAGCAAAATTTTAAAAACCTGATCGAGCTTATTGAAACTCTCAGAAGCGCCAACGGATGTCCGTGGGATAAGAAGCAAACCTCCAAGACTATGGCTGTCTGTCTTTTGGAAGAAGTATATGAACTTGTTGATGCAATTGAATCGCAAAATTCCGATGAAATCTGTGAAGAACTAGGCGATGTATTATTCCATATTTTCTTTATTGCACGGCTTTTTGAAGAAAAGGAAGCTTTTGGCATAGATGATGTTTTTAAAAAGATTACGGAAAAAATGATACGCCGCCATCCGCATGTATTCGGGCAAGAATCCGCAACAGATTCATCTGTTTTGAGAAACCGCTGGTATGAAATAAAAAAGAATGAAAAAAACATCACAAAAACCACTGCTATCCTTGATTCAGTGCCGGGAAAACTTCCGGCTTTAATACGGGCATATAGAATCTCCGAAAGGGCTGCACGAACCGGCTTTGACTGGGATAACATCAGCGAGGTGATGCAAAAAGCCGAAGAAGAATGGCATGAATTCCAATGCGCTCTTAATGAAAATACAGACGAAAACACAAAGGCAAATGTAGCCGTTGAATTCGGGGATATACTTTTTACCCTTGTCAATGTTGCACGTTTTGCGGCAATCCATCCCGAAACTGCATTGAAAGAATCAATTAAAAAATTTGAAACCCGTTTCAGGGCAATGGAAATGATGGCGACACAAACCGGGCGTGGTATCGATTCTTTATCCCGTGATGAATTTGATACGCTGTGGGAAAGTGTAAAAAGAAGTGAGGAATGACAAAGGTGCAGGGTACGGGGTTAGATATTAAGGGATCAATTTAACTGCTATGAAAATAAAGACATGATTGCAATAATAGACTATAATGCAGGAAATCTTACCAGTGTGGCGCGTGCTGTAAATCATCTGGGGTTTAAATGCGTTATTACAAATGACACTAAAGAAATAAGCAAAGCTGAACGTATTATATTTCCCGGAGTGGGGGCTGCAGGCTCTGCTATGGAAAGCATAAAGCGCCTGGGTCTTGATCAGGCAATCAGAGATGCCCTTTTATCGGGCAAACCCATTCTTGGCATATGCCTTGGAACCCAGATCATAATGGAATACAGCGAAGAAAACAATACTGACTGTATAGGTATTATCGGTGGCAAAGTACTTTCTTTTCGATTTGATAAAAATAACAATAGCGAATCCGGCCTTAAGATACCTCATATGGGTTGGAACAGCGTTTTGCTGCAAAAAAAGCACTTTGTTCTTTCCGGTCTAAAGGACAATGATGAGTTCTATTTTGTTCATGGATTTTATCCGGCGACTAACGATGACTCGCATATAATCGGAACAACAACTCATGGAATTTCATTTGCATCGATAATCGGATTCGAAAACATTATTGCTACCCAGTTTCACCCTGAAAAAAGCGGGAGACCCGGGCTTGCGATACTTAACAATTTCTGTGTGTGGAAACCATGCTGAGCAAACGTATAATTCCCTGTCTCGATGTACGGGAAGGCAAAACAACAAAAGGAATAAAGTTTAAAAATAATGTAGATATAGGCGATCCGGTTGAGATGGCCCGTTATTATTACGAGGCTGGAGCTGATGAGATTGTCTTTTATGATATTACCGCTTCAAGTGAAAAAAGAAATATTATGATAGATGTTGTAAGACGTGTTGCCGAAACAATATTTATCCCTTTTTCCGTTGGCGGCGGGATACGGAATCTTGAAGATATGCGCAAGGTGCTTCTCGCAGGAGCCGAAAAAATCAGTGTTAATTCATCTGCCGTTAAAAACCCTGAAATTATTTCAAAAGGAGCCCAAGCCTTCGGTAAGCAGTGCATAGTGCTGGGTATGGATGTGAAATTTGTAGGCAAAAGTGAAAGTATTCCTTCAGGCTATGAAATAGTCATAAACGGAGGAAGAACTCATATGGGAATTGATGCTCTTGAATGGGCGATAAGGGCTGAAGAGCTTGGAGCAGGAGAAATATGTTTGAATTCAATTGATGCTGATGGAACCTGTGAGGGCTATGAATTAAATCTCACATCGCTTATTTCGGAAAATGTTTCAATCCCTGTTATTGCTTCAGGCGGTGCAGGCAAACCGGAGCATCTTTTTGATGTTTTAACTAAAGGAAAGGCTGATGCCGCATTGATAGCCTCAATGGTGCATTACGGCACATATACTATTTCCGAAATTAAATCCAATCTTGATAAAAGAGGCGTAAAAGTAAGAACCGGGTGGTAAAGCGCTAAAATAAATCAGCTTGATGCAGTATAAATTATGTTATAATTTTTACAGTTTGTAAAAAATACCGACATATTTCAACTTTTTTTAATTACTACCGGATATTAATTAATTCGTTTACACTCTTTTTTTAATTATATTTCAGGATGTTATAACCTGTTAATCATATCTTTTTTTAGTGGCATATCATTTGCTAAAAAATAAGCAAGCAAATAGAATTACAAACAGGATGTTATTTTTTCTAAACTTTTTAGAACATGTCCTCAAAAGATATATCTGAATAGGAACGAAAGATAAGCTTTAACTTCAAATATGCTGATCAAAACAAGGATAAAAAAACAATCACTGATAAAGAATCATAGGAAGGTTCCCACCTTCGTAAAGAGGATATCCCTCTTCCCCCTCCCTTTTTATTGAAGGTGGTTCGGGGGGGGTAGCAGCTTGTTGCGCCCCCCCATTTATCAATAAAAAAAATCGAAATGCAAATAACCCAATTTAAAAAAGATAAAAAGTTACAATTTAACTTTTAACAATATTATAACGAGGTAAAGGAGATTTGATATGAAATTTAAAAAAATTTTATTCCCGGTAGATCTTTCGGAAGCATCACCTAAAATTGTTCCTTATGTAAATGAAATGGCGAAAAAATTTGATTCGGAAATACATATTTTGTTTGTTGCGCGTGCTTTTCAATATTTTACAAGCATATATGTACCGCATCCTTCTGTTGATCTTTTTGAAAATGCAGTTATTGAAGGAGGCAGGAAAAGCATTGAGGAGTTTGCAGAAAAACATTTCAAGGATTCTGAGAAAATTAAAATTGCTATTGTAAATGGTGATGCAGCCGAAGAAATAATTAATTATATAAAAGAACATGATATAGATATGCTTATTATGGGTACTCATGGAAGAAAGGGCATTGACAAGTTGCTCTTCGGGTCTGTTGCGGAAAAAGTCACAAAGGCCACACCAATTCCCATGATGCTGATAAACCCATATAAAATTAAAAATTGACAGGCTCTTAAAACGTCCGTCTTTTAACACAGACGTTCAAATTTATGCTGAAAAAAATATTTTAAAAAAAGCTACAGGAAATTAATCTTTATGGGTGTGGACAATCTGGATAAGATATTTCAACCAAAATCAATAGCAGTAATAGGGGCAAGTGAAAAAAAAGAAAGCGTAGGTTTCGATATTATGCGCAATCTGATTAACGGAAAATTTCCGGGTAACATTTATCCTGTTAATCCTTCGTATAAAGCATTGTGGGATAAACAATCTTATGCTTCTGTAGCTGAAATTGATTCTATGGTGGATCTTGCTGTTGTAGCTGTTCCAATTGCTGTTGCTCCGAAAATAGTAAATGAGTGCGTGAAATCCGGCGTAGGCGGTGTTGTAATTATTTCTGCCGGCGGAAAAGAAACCGGCCAGAAGGGAAAAGAAATAGAAAACGCCATAAAAAAAGAGGCTGAATCTTCAGGTATTCGCGTAATAGGACCCAACTGTCTTGGGATTGTATGCACAAAATCAAATCTTAACGCCAGTTTTGCAGGCCAAATGCCTATAATGGGAAAGATGGCATTTATATCACAAAGCGGGGCAATCTGCTCGTCTATTCTGGATCTGTCAATAAAAGAGCAAATCGGATTCAGTTATTTTGTAAGCGTAGGTTCAATGCTCGATGTTGATTTCGGAGACATGATTGATTTTATTGGCCAGGATCCGAATGTCGGCAGCATTGTTATGTATGTGGAGAATCTGACCAACCTCAGGTATTTCATGAGTGCTGCAAGGGCTGTATCAAGAATTAAACCGATTATTGCTTTAAAATCGGGACGGACAAGGGCCGGAGCTGCGGCTGCGGCTTCTCATACAGGGGCGCTTGCCGGAGAAGATGATATTTATGATGCAGCATTCAAACGCGCTGGGATAGTGCGTGTTAAAACTTTCGAGGAATTGTTTGATTGTGCGGAGCTTCTTGCAAAAAATCCGCATCCTTCCGGTCCGGGGCTTGCAATAATAACCAATGCCGGAGGGTTGGGAGTTATGGCCGTTGATGCCCTTTCCGATTATGGAATAGAGCCGGTTGCTCTATCAGCAGAAACCATAAAAAAACTTGATAAAGAACTTCCCAGCTACTGGAGCCATTCAAACCCAATTGATTTAATCGGAGATGCCGACCATGAGCGGTATTTAAATACTGTTAAAATCTGTATTGAGGCCCCTGAAATAAACGGCCTGCTGGTAATTCTTGTCCCTCAGGGTTTGAATGATCCCGCAAATATTGCAAAAATTCTTGCGGACTTTCTTAAGAATCATCCGTTTCCTGTTTTCACCTCATGGCTTGGGGGTCCCGGCGTTGAAAAAGGCCGGCAGTTTTTAAACGACGCCCTGATTCCTACTTTTGATACTCCCGAACGTGCGGTAAGAGCTTTTATGGATCTTCATAAGCATTCTAAAAACATAGAACTGCTTCAGGAAACTCCCGCAAGACTGCCGGGAAAGCTTCAATTTGACCGTGAAAGTGCATCCCTGATTATAAAACAAGGAATAGAAACCGGGCATTTTCTTCTTAACGAGGTTGAAGCAAAATCTTTGCTTCTTTCATATGGCATTCCCGTTAATCGTACGGAAATAGCCTGCTGTGCCGAAGAAGCCGTACAAAAAGCCCAACAGCTGGGATTTCCGGTTGCTATGAAGATCTGCTCAAGGGATGTAGTACATAAAACTTCTGTAAATGGAATACGGCTTGATTTAAACAGCGTATCAGATGTGGAAAAATCATATGAAGATATATTAGCCTCCTGCCTCTCATGTAAGCCCAAAGCAAAAATAGATGGGGTTACAATTCAGCCCATGTTGAAAAGACCGGATTTTGAGCTGATCCTTGGAATAAAAAAAGACAGGGAATTCGGCCCGGTTATTCTTTTTGGAATGGGCGGGGTGATGACTGAAATTTTAAAAGACAGAGCAATCGCATTCCCGCCTTTAAATCGCCTTCTTGCAAGAAGGCTTATGGAAGAAACCAAGGTTTACCGCATCTTAAAAGGACAGGCAGCTCATAATTCAACAGACTTATACCTTATTGAAGAGATACTTATACGACTTGCCCAGCTTGCGGCGGATTTTCCCGAAATAGAAGAACTCGATATAAATCCCCTTATTCTTACGGATAACTCAGTATGTGCACTCGATGCCCGGGTAGTTATAAAACAGTCCGGAACTAAAGCGCCTATGCATCTTATCATCAGTCCATATCCCAACCAGAACGAAAGCCACATTTCTGTTGGCGGAAATATTAACTTATTTGTAAGACCCATCAGACCTGAAGATGCTTCTCTTATAGAAGAGCTTTTTAAAACCCTTTCTCCTCAAACTATCTACTTTAGGTTTTTTGCACCCATAAAAAATATATCTGCAAGTATGCTGGCGCGATTTACTCAGATTGACTATGACAGAGAAATTGCTCTTGTTGCCATTCTTGAAACGGAAAACGATGAAAAAATGATAGGTGTTGCGCGTGTGATCACTCAACGTAATCCCAAACATGCTGAATTTGCAGTTCTGGTAGGAGACAGTTGGCACGGAAAAGGAATCGGAGCAACACTTTTAAGGCGATGTCTTAATATAGGAAAAGATCATGGAATCGAAAAGGTGTGGGGAACCGTTCTTGCTGAAAATACACAGATGCTGGCTATGGGAAAAAAGCTGGGCTTTAAAATCGAAAGAGTTCCTGATGAAAATGAATATCAATTGATAATTGATCTCACAAAACCTTATGATGATATAAACAAATAATTTAAAGGTGAGTTTATGAAAAATGTACTCAGAGTGCTTATTCCAGTTGATGGTTCCAAACAATCTCTTATAGCAGTCCGCTATGTCGGAAGTGTTCTTAAACCTAAAAACGCAAAAATAGTGTTTTTCTATGTTGATTCGGAACTTCCCGAATCATTCTGGGATCTGGAGAAAAATCCTGATTTCCGTTCCAAATTAGCACCTGTTAAGGCGTGGGCGGAACAACGGAAACAGCTTGTCACTGATTCAATTAAAAAGGCAGGCAAAATTCTCATTAGCGACGGATTTTCGGCTGATGCTTTATCAACCAAGATCCAGGGAAGAAAAACCGGAATAGCAAGAGATATACTGCAGGAAGCAAATACCGGCGAATATAAAGCAGTTGTTGTCGGTCGGACAGGAATCAGTAATGCTAAAGGGATTGTATTGGGAAGCGTGGCAAACAAACTGATCGGAAATTTAGTTGAAATGCCGCTTATAGTTATTGGAGGAAAGCCCGATACAAAAAAATTCCTTATAGCATTTGACGGATCAAAAGGTTCTATGAAATGTGTCTCAATTGTCGGTGCAATGCTGAATAACACCGGTTCTGAGATAATGATATGTCATGTAATAAGATCACTTGGCATTGAGCAGCAAAGTTTAAACGAAATCCCTATCACCGAATTGAAAAAAGACTGGACTGAAGCAAATATAAAAAAAATCAAACCCGCTATGGAAGAGGCCAAAAGAAAGCTTATTGCCGCAGGTATTGATCCATCAAAAATAACGGAAAAAATTCTTACGGACAGAGCAAGCAGAGCCGGTAGTGTTATAGCTGAAGCAAGAGAAGGTGGATATGGAACTATTGTGCTTGGAAGGCGCGGGCTTTCTGCAACTCAGGAATATTTTATTGGAAGAGTAAGCAGAAAAATTTTACATATGGCTAAAAAAATTGCTGTATGGGTGGTAAACTAGAGCATACATTTTGAGCCAATTTCAAAACACCCCGTTTTGGCCGATCTTTGCGTTGGGCTCGAATTTTGCGCGCAGTGAAGCATAGCGCTATCCTCAAAATACACCATGTATTCCTGCGGTTAAAATATTCGCCCGCCCTGAGCTTGACCAGACTGAAACATTTTGAAACGGGCTCATTTTAAATATTTAATTATCGAAAACGCATCTTGATTTCTAAGTTTTCACTTTTCATTGACTGCCTTAATTTGCATTTAATATTCCTCATATCCGATACGGTTTCTTGACAAAATTTGTATCCGGATATAAAAATAAAAAATGAATTTTAAAGATAAGCTGGTCATATTCCTTGCAACCGGTTTTTATGCCGGGAATATTCCAAAAGCTCCCGGTACAATAGGTACTATCGAGGGGCTTTTATTTTGTTTTTTTTTATCCGGGGTAGACCTGCTTTATGCCGCAATCTTATTAGCTTTATTTATTGTTTTTTCAATCCGGCTTGCAGGCAAGGCTGAAAAGATATTGAAAGTAAAGGATTCCGGTAGTATCGTGATTGACGAAATTGCGGGAATTATGGTAACTCTTTTTGGGCTTTCATTTAATATTGTCTCTGTAGTTTCAGGGTTTTTTATCTTCAGATTGTTAGATATCTTTAAGCCTTTTCCAATTGGCTCAATTGAAAAAAGGCTCACAGGCGGAACCGGCATAGTAATGGATGACATTGTTGCAGGAATAATTGGGAACTGTATTTTGCGTGCAATACATTTTGCAACCGGTTTGATTTAACCGGAAGAACTGAACTAAAATAAAAGGCGGCTAATACAAATTGAAATCAAAGACTGCAAATCAAGACGAAATTATTACGAAAGACAAAAAAAAGAAAAGCGTTCTTAAGGAAAATATTGAGGCGATTATTATTGCTCTGATTCTTGCCTTGTTCATAAGAACATTCATTGTACAGGCTTTTAAGATTCCTTCCGGCTCCATGAAAGAGACACTTCAGATAGGGGATCATATTCTTGTAAGTAAATTCATATACGGAGTTAAAATTCCTTTTTTAAGAACAACTCTGATTAATGTAAAAAATCCTAAACGATTTGATATCGTTGTCTTTAAATTCCCTGAAGATCCCAGCAAAGATTTTATAAAAAGGGTTATTGGAGTTGAAGGAGATACCGTTGAGGTTCGTAATAAAAAGGTCTATATAAATAACGAGCCTATTAATGATATTTACGGGCAGTACACTGATCCTTATGAATTTCCGGCAAATTCCCAGCCGAGAGATAATTTCGGGCCTGTTAAAGTGCCTGCTCATTCAATATTTGTTATGGGAGATAACAGGGATCACAGTTACGACAGCAGATGGTGGGGATTCGTTGATCTGAAAGCTTTAGAGGGCAAAGCAATGATCATATACTGGTCCTGGGACGGGGATAATTTTGGAGTCAGGTGGAACAGGATAGGACAAATATTGAAATAAGGCAGGTGTAAATATGCAGTTTGAAAGGAAACACATTCTTGATATGGAATCCCTTTCAGCAGAAGAAATTACTTTTATTATTGATACGGCTGACCGGTTAAAAGAGATTTCAAGAAGACCGGTAAAAAAAGTACCTACGTTAAGAGGCAAAACTGTGGTGCTTTTTTTTTATGAAGCAAGCACCCGCACCCGTTCTTCCTTTGAAATAGCTGCAAAGCGTTTAAGTGCGGACAGTATATCGATATCTAAAGCCTCCAGCAGCATGGTTAAGGGAGAAACTTTAATAGATACTGCTAAAAATATTGAGGCTATGAACCCGGATATAATTGTTGTCAGGCACTCTTCGGCTGGGGCACCGCACATGCTGGCCCGTTTGCTTAAAACATCCATAATCAATGCGGGCGACGGAATGCATTCCCATCCCAGTCAGGCGCTTTTGGATATAATGACGGTAAGAGAAAAAAAAGGCTCAGTAAAGGGGCTGAAAATCGCAATAATAGGAGATATTTCTCACAGCAGAGTTGCAAGATCTGATATCACAGGATTTACTAAAATGGGAGCCGAGGTTGTTGTTGCCGGCCCTCCCACCATGATTCCAAAAGGTATTGAAAGTCTTGGCGCTCAAGTTGCGGATAGTTCGGATGATGCTGTAAAAAAAGCAGATGTAATAATTATGTTAAGGATACAGAAAGAACGCCAGAACAGTTTTTTATATCCTTCCGATCGTGAATATTCAAAAATTTTTGGTCTTAACCGGGAAAGGATGAAAAAAGCAAAAAAAGATGTTCTGATTATGCATCCCGGACCTGTAAACAGAGGGGTCGAAATTTCATCCGAATTGGCCGACGGTCCGTATTCAATTATTCTCGATCAGGTTACAAATGGTGTTTCTTTGCGTATGGCTCTTTTGTTCCTGATTTCCGGAGGTATTCGAAATGCTGACACTGATTAAGGGCGGAAGGGTTATCGATCCCGGAAACCTTGATGGAGTTATGGATATCCTGATAGAAAACGACAGGATAATCGGTATAACGCCTTTAGAGAGAACTGATGGAGATCCTTCGGAATTATTTAAGAAAGATAATGATATCAAGATAATTGATGCTTCAGGTAAAATTGTTGTTCCAGGGCTGATTGATATGCATGTTCATTTAAGGGAACCGGGCCAGGAGTACAAGGAAACAATCGAAACCGGAACACTTGCTGCAGCCTCAGGAGGTTTCACAGGTTTGTGCGCAATGCCCAATACCATTCCTGTCAATGATAACAGACAAACCACCGAATATATTTTAAACAGAGCCAGAGATTTCGGTAAAGTAAATGTGTATCCTGTTGCAGCAATAAGTATAGGCCTTAACGGAGAAAGGCTTTGTGAATATGGTGATTTAAAGGAAGCCGGAGCAATAGCAATTTCTGATGACGGAAAGCCAGTATCAAACAGCCGCCTTATGAGAAGGGCGATGGAATATGCAAAGCAATTCGGTTTGCCTGTAATTTCACATTGTGAAGTAAGCGAACTTTCATCAGGCGGATCAATGAATGAAGGTATCATTGCAACCGGAATGGGTCTTTCCGGAATACCAAATGAAGCTGAAAGCATTATGGTTGCAAGAGACATTGCCTTATGCGAACTGACAGGCGCACATCTGCACATAGCGCATGTAAGCACCTTGCAATCCGTCAGAGCCATAAGGGATGCCAAAAAAAGAGGCGTTCCGGTAACTGCTGAAACTGCCCCGCATTATTTTACACTTACTCAGGATGCGGTTTGCGGTTATAATACCAACGCAAAGATGAATCCGCCGCTGCGCTCTGAAGCTGACAGGGATGCTATAAGAGAAGGCCTTGCCGATGGAACGATCGATGTAATTGCAACCGATCATGCTCCACATTCCATCCTTGAAAAAGAAGTTGAATTTGATATGGCTGCAAACGGAATTGTCGGACTCGAAACATCCGTTTCGCTTGGCTTAAAACTTGTTAAAGATAAAATCATCAGTCTTTCTGAGCTTATAGAAAAAATGTCTGTTAATCCGGCGCGTATCCTGCATCTTGACAGAAGTATAAAGAAGGGAAAAGCGGCAGACATTACAATTATTGATACGGATATATCATACACAGTCGATTCGGATTCTTTTTGCTCACTTGGCCGTAACACCCCGTTTAACGGATGGAAAATGAAGGGAAGAGCCTGTCTCACAATGGTAGGCGGAAAAATTGTATTTGAAAACATCATTTCCTGAATGAGCTATAATTATGGCGGATAAGGTTTTTAATATACTGGTTGTTGATGATGAAGAGAGCATGAGAGAACTGCTTGACCTGATGCTTTCAGGGCAGGGATATAACATTACTTGCGCCGAAAGCGGAAGCAAGGCAATATCTTTGCTTGAAAAAAAGGATTTTGACCTTCTGCTTTGCGACATCAGGCTGGGGGATATGACAGGTATAGATGTATTAAAAGCAGCAAAAAATAAAGATCAACATCCGGTTGTTATAATGATCTCAGCTTATGCTTCCGCTGAAACAGCGATTGAAGCCATGAACAGCGGTGCATATGACTATGTTCCGAAACCTTTCAACAATGAAGAACTCAAGCACACAATCGCCAATGCTCTTGAATTAAAAACCATAGAGCAGGAAAAGAAATTTATTGACGATGAACTTAAAAAACAGCTCCATTTCGGCAAAATTATCGGCAACAGTCCCGCAATGATGCATGTTTATAATCTGATAAAGCAGGTTGCGAAAACTAAAACCAGCGTGCTTATTACAGGTGAAAGCGGGACCGGCAAAGAACTTATAGCAAGGGCGATTCATCAGGAAAGCGAACGTCGCAATAAGCCTTTCGTAGTGATAAACTGTGCCGGAATCCCTGAATCTTTGATGGAAAGCGAGCTTTTCGGACATAAGAAAGGAGCTTTTACCGGGGCGGCTTTTGAGAAAAAAGGATTATTCGAGCTTGCAGACAAAGGTACGGTTTTTCTTGATGAAATAGGCGAACTCAGCATACACCTTCAGGTAAAACTATTAAGGGTCGTTCAGGAAAGAGTGTTTAAGCCTGTGGGCGGCATTGAAGATATTGCAGTTGATATAAGGATAATATCCGCAACAAACAAAGATCTTACAAGCGAAGTAATACAGGATCGTTTCAGGGAGGATCTTTTTTACAGGTTGAATGTCATAGAGATAAAATTACCTCCTTTAAGAGAGAGAAAGAACGACCTTCGCGCTCTGTCCCAGCACTTTCTCGAAAAATACGCGAATGAAATGGGGAAGAAGGTTACGAAATTATCCTCATATGCTATAGATCTTTTAAACAAATATGCATTCCCCGGAAATATCCGTGAGCTTGAAAACTTAATAGAAAGAAGTGTTGCCATAAGTGATACAAATATTCTTCTTCCTGACAGCCTTTCTATTTCAATGCATAAGCGTAGAAGATTTGTAGAAGGAGTAAAAGGTAAAAGATTTGATTTAAACGATGTTGAAAACGGCGTTTCTCTTGATACCATACTTGAAGAATTTGAAAGAGCCTATGTTATGAAGGCACTGGAAATTACAGGTGGTGATAAGATCAAAGCTGCTGAATTGCTGGGGATAAACTTAAGGTCAATGAGATACCGCTTTGAAAAACACCATCTTGACAGCAAAGGTTAAACATAATCAGCGGCGGCATATAGAAGGCGGCATATAAAATGCCGCCCTACCAAAGATTGGTAGTACGGCTGGGTTTTACACCCCGCCAAAACTGCTTTTCACAGCATCAAACACTGCATTTACCGTTATATTTTTCATGCATGCCGTGTTATCGCATTCTTTTTTCAGGCAGGGGCTGCAATCCACATCGCTTCTAATCACCTTATGCCCGTTTCCGTAAGGGCCTGTTCGCAAGGGGGATGT
Source organism: Desulfobacterium sp. N47 (assembly GCF_051233685.1). Lineage (NCBI taxonomy): Bacteria > Pseudomonadati > Thermodesulfobacteriota > Desulfobacteria > Desulfobacterales > Desulfobacteriaceae > Desulfobacterium > Desulfobacterium sp. N47. Next base: position 5,559 of record NZ_JBAMMY010000121.1, on the reverse strand, counting down.
CGGGCCGAAAAGCGAAACAACCCTGCACCCCATTGCAGCTGCGATATGCATCGGTCCGGTATCTGTGCAGACAAGAACCGAACATCTTGAATAAAGACAGGCAAGTTCTTTTAAGCTGGTCTTTCCCGCAAGATTTGTTATTCTGTCAGTATTGCCGGCTTTACTTATAATACCATCTATAACCGGCACATCCTGCTTGCTTCCTGTAAATATTATACGGCAGGACAAATCTTTTTGCAGCATCAAAGCAAGCCTTGAAAATTTATCCGCTTCCCAAAGCTTTGTTTTCCATTTAGCCATAGGATTAACGGCTATAATACTTTGATCCTCTGAGCTTGAACCAAGTATGCTGTCAATATATATTTTGTCCTTTTCAAAAAAAGGAATTTCACCTTTAAAATTTGTGGTGTCACAGCCAAGATATGATGCGACTTTGAGATAGCGGTCAATTGCATGCTGTTCATAGCTGACAGGCACCGGAGGTTCTTTCAGGAAAAACGAAGCTCCCTCTCTTGCCCCGCTCATGCCTATCTTTCTTTCTCCTTTTGAAAGCGCGGCTAAAAATCCACTTCGAAAAAGACCCTGCAAATCAATTACAATATCGTATGAAGATAAACGCAGATCTTTAAAGAATGCAATTGCATCGGAAGAAGTATTTATAAATTTCAAAGGATTTAAGATATCTTTCTGCCATCTTTTTCTTCCGGATACAATTATGCGATTGATTGACCCGTGCCCCAATATTACCTTGGAAGCTTCTTCTTCAACAAGCCAGTCTATTTTGGAATCAGGGTAGCATTGTTTTATGACTTCAAGGAAAGGAAGTGCGTGAACAACATCTCCGATGGAGCTTAATTTTATGATTAAAATGTTCTTGATTTCTGTCATTTGGCTGTATTTTCATAAACAGATCTGAACTGTTCCATCTCTTGCCAGACTTCTTCAGGAGTAATGGAAAGCATGCATTTAAAATCTGTCGGGCATTCCTGCTTCATACATGGAGCGCAGTCAATTTCATGTTTTAGTATTCTTGTTTTAGATCCGCGTGGTCCTGTAGCTATATTGTCGGTTGAACCGAAAATTGCAAGAGTCGGAACCCCCAGAGCTGCTGCAACATGCATGAGCCCTGAATCATTTGACAGAAAAAAATTGCATCGGCTGATAAGCGCAATTGCTATTTCAAGAGATGTTGTTCCGCAAAAATCTATCGGGTTATGTAACATCAAACCGCTTACAATAGAGCCGATATATTGTTCTTTTTTACTTCCCATTATTATTGTTTTTGCACCCCATCTTTGGGCCGCAAGATCTCCGATTTCGGCAAAACGTTCGGGAGGCCACCTCTTTGCGTTTCCGAAAATAGCTCCCGGAGCTAAACCAAGCAAAAAATCATCTTTATTTATACCGTTTAATTTTAATAGATCATCTGCTTTGCTGAGAACATCTTCTGCAATATGAATAACAGGGTCATGACTTTCGGCTGCGTAGCCTAAGGCTTTTAAAATAGACAGATAATATTCAACCTGATGAATTTTAAATATTTCACCGGTTCTTTTTATTGCGTGAGTCAGCAATAAGCCGCGTCCGTCCGAATCAAAGCCCACTCTGTATTTTACTCCGCCCAGATATGCAATTATAGCTGCTTCAAAAGCATTCTGGAAAAGAAAAGCAAGATCAAATTGTTTTTCTTTTATCGAGTCTATCAGAGTTTTGATTTCAGCAAGATCTTTTATGAAGCTGTCATGTTTTTGAAAAATAAGAACGTCGCTTACGGCAGGATGATTTTCAAATAAAGGAGCAACCCATGGCCTTGCCAGAACAGTAATACGGGCGGATGGAAAGTTTTCACGCACCGCATCAAGCGCAGGAAGAGTCATTACAGCATCACCCACCCAGTTTGTTGCACGAATGAGTATGTTGTTAATATCCGATTTATCAAGCGGTTGAAGTAACATTTTTACTCTTCCTCCTTATTAACCGACATGCTTTCTGATATGCATTATAACTTCCTTTATTGCTCCCTGGTGTTTATAAACAAAATTTTTGGAGTTTTTTCTCATTCTGTCATACAAGACATCATCTTCTATAAGTTTTTTTATGCTTTGATAAAGCTCGTTTTCGTTATTAATTTGTATGGCGCCTTCTTCTTTTAAGATAAGTTCGGACATAAGAACAAAATTATGCATATATGGCCCAAAAAGCACCGGCATACCAAAGCTTGCCGGTTCAAGCAGATTATGACCGCCGGAGGCAACCATGCTTCCGCCAACAAAAGCAATTTTGCCGATGCCGTATATTCTGCTTAATTCTCCGATAGTGTTTAAGATCAATACCGGGTAAGGATTTTTATCATGATCCCTATCGGTTTTAAGAATACTTTTTAAACCCATCCCCTGTGCTATTATAAGTATTTTATTCGATTCTTCAATATTTCGCGGAGCAAGAATAAGGCGCAGCTTTGGAAATTGAGGAAATAGTTGCAAAAAAACATTTAAAATTATTTTTTCTTCGTCTTTATGGATACTTCCGGCAACCCAGATGCAATCTTCTGCAGATAAAGACAGTTTGTTTAACAAATCATCGCGTTCCTGCGGCTGCATCGGAAGCCAGCTTCTGTCAAATTTAATATTTCCGGTCGTTATAATTTTATTTTGATCAATTCCTGTTTCTATAAGCCTTTTTGAGTCATGTTCCGACTGCATCATGCATAATGCAAATTTGCTGAAAACCGGTTTTATAATAAAAGAAAATTTTTTGTAAGCTTTGAATGTGCTGGGTGAAATGCGGCCGTTTACAAGAAAACATTTTATATTATTTTGTGCAAGGTTATTTAAAAGAGCAGGCCATATATCGGTTTCAACAAGCACAAAACAATATGGATTGATATAATTTCTTATCCTGTTGATGCTCCACCAGAAATCAATGGGCATTTGTATGATTTTAACTTTTTCATGAAGTTCTTTTTTTGCAATTAAAAGACCTTTTACCGTTGTAACGGTAAGAACTATTTCTTTATCAGGATATTCAAGGCGTATCGCATCAATAAGAGGTATGGCCGATATAACCTCGCCTACGGAAAGCGCATGAACCCATATTCTTTTGTTTTTCGGATACTCTTTGGAAAGCGAGAGGCCAAGTCTTTCAAGCACCCTTTTATTACCTGCGGCAGCGAACAACAGAATAAAAGGAGCACAGCAAATAATTATAATTGTATATATAAATTGGTATAATAAAATCATTTTATCCGATATTTTCACAATGTAATTTACACATAAACAATTTCTGATTTCAACAATAAATTAGTGGGCTATCTAATCCCGGATAACAGTTTTAAAATAAGTCAGTTCAAGACCATACAATTCCATTTCCCAAAACCGCTGTACGCGCTTATAGCCCTAATCTGCTGGCCAAAAAATTCCGCTTGGCGGATTACCGTCTTGGAGTATTTTGCTTCGATAAGCAAAAGGCTTTGGTCACCATGGGGCAGCGCGATATATGCTTTCAGGCCCTGCTGTTTTTTAATCTTTAATGAGTCAAAAGGTAAACCCTTTTATGAGTTTTTGCTTATGTGAAGTATACTAATAGACTGAATTGGGAGCACCTTCTAAAGATTGAGCGCTGTTCATTTATGCTAAGAACTTACTCACCAAAGAACAGACACGGGATAAGATGAAAATTTATTATCCTTGCTTACAAGTGTGATGCCTTCTAAATTCGATTGTGCAATCAGCAGCCGATCAAATGGATCATTATGAATATTCGGCAAATTGTTTAGCTCGAAAATATGCTTCAATTCAATGGGTAGGATTTTTAAATCATTTTCCTTTTGTTGACTTTCGATTAATTCTTTAAACGGCATATCCAGGCTTAGTTTGCCCATCCTGCTTTTGATTTGCATCTCCCAAGCGCTTACAACACTCAGTATCAAACTGTTTTCCGGATTCTCACATTCTGATAGTGCTTTTTTAGAAAGATTTTCCGGATTACTTGCCCACCATATAAAAGTATGTGTATCCAGCAATAAATTCATTTTGAAATCGTCCAAAACTCATCAGGGAGTGGATCATCAAAATCATCACTCGCATGCATCTTCCCTTTATTGAGTCCGGCAGTGCGTTTTTTTGGAGATAAGGAAAATGGTACTATTTTAGCCAAAGGCTTATCGTTGGCGGAAATAATAATCTCGTTGCCCTCAGACACCAATGACAATAGCTTGGGGAGCTGAGTCTGGGCGTCGTTGATATTAACTGTTATCATTGTAAATTATCTCCTATGCCGTTAAAAGATTCATATTTTATCGGACACTTAAAATTTTTAATTTTAAATAAAATAACATAATTAGATAAATTTTACAACTTTTCAATCCTTTTTTTTCCTGTCCCTGACATCGACATGTTCTTTTGAGAGAATCTTAAATATGCACTGCGCCGGTGCATGTTTTTCTAATATACACTAATTATATCGATATCAGTGCATATTAGAAAAGGTCTTAAACAAATCATATAATCCGGTATTTATATAAAAAACATCACGTCCGAGGCTTAGCTCCTGAAAGTCAAATATTTCACATTGTATAAAATCATCTGTGTTATTTTTCCCCTAAAGCTTTTGTTTTGTTGATGCGCAATGACTTTAAATATACAGGGCATCCCTAATATACCCCTATGCTCTTTTTTAACTCTGCTTTAAAGAAGATTTTTTCTTTATATCCGATGACCGTGTGGAATGTGGAACTTTTTTTCTTCTATCAACAGTTTTGTATTCGGATTTAGACTCATGCACTGTTGGGTAACAATCCATCCATGACAGTTCTTTTCCTATAACAAGTTCTTCAATTGTTGAGTGGTGAGTATTTGTCATAGGAATAAGGCGCATCTGAAATCCATGCCTTCTGGCCATTTCCTTGACCTCATCTGCGTTATCGTATGTCATCAGGAAATCCCCTTTTACAGATTTACAGAGAGTGAATAAGCACTCATGGTCGAGGTTGAAATGACGGTAAAGGCGTTTGCCTGCCTTCTTGCCACCGGCTGTATAAGGAGGATCAATAAAGAATACTACATCATGACGTTGAGAATATTCTCGAATTACAGCCAGTCCGTCCTCCTGACGGAACGTAATTCTATCAGCAACAAGTTTTAGATTATCAAATCGTCTGGCAAGTGTTACAGGATACCAGCGTGAACGGATTCCTTTGCCATTTTCACCATGTTTCAAAAAACCTGCCCCGTCAGCTAATATTCCGCCATGAAATGTTCGGTTTTTTAAAATGGTTTGGAATGCCTTTTCTTTCATGCTGACGTTAGTTTTAGATATTTCCTTTATAACAGCTTCCTTGGTCAGCTCAAAATCAAGGATTTTTTTTGCCAGCCATTCCGCATTACCATTAACTACAGTTTGCCAAACAGCAGCTATTTCTCAGTAGTGTCCGGTTAGGTTTTTGCATATAAAGTTTGTTCTTTGACAATTCGATTATCAGACTGTGTATTTTTTCCACAGGCACGCAATTCATTCTGGATATTGTTTCTAAGCTGACGAATCCTTTTTATTGATACAGGC
>NZ_JBAMMY010000114.1:0-3684 GCF_051233685.1 Desulfobacterium sp. N47 | reverse complement strand
AAAATCGAGTTTTCCATCAACACAGAAGTATAAATAATGTTTAATATAATAAGGCTTGAGACGATTAACTGTGAAGATTTTAAGCCATATAATCATTTTATGCTATAAAGCCGGGAAATTGGGCTGTCTATCATCCGGCCGGCTGGCATAAATCCTGTCCATCCTGTTAATCCTGTCTAAAAATACTCTGCGACTCTGTGTGCTCTGTGAGAAAAATCCGGGCGTATTGCAATACGCCCCTACACCTTCAACCCTTCTTTCCCCTCATCAACTTACGAACTCATGAGCTGTTTTTTTCCCTTTCACCTTGAACCTTGCACCTTCCTCCTTGAACCTTTCACCTTTATCCTTGAACCTTTTCCGAACGTCGGTTTTCTTTACAATTTTTTAAATCCCCGATTATCCTATCTATCATACTGATATAATGATCTATTACTCTTTATTTTACCCCCATTTACCCAAATTTTTCACAAAAAACTGTCGGGATACTTTACAATATTACACAATCCATTGTATTTACTAAATAATTAATCCACCACATCAATTTGAATTTTTACACGATCCCACATCCCCAAACTCCCCCAATCACAATCCCCCACAAAACACTCAGAGGTCACAGAATTTTATATAAATATTTCAAACTGTTTTCATCTATTAATTATCACCCAAAAGCAAACCTTTTCCCTCACCAACTCACCAACTTATGAGCTTATGAGCTTCTTTTCCTTTCACCTTGAACCTTTCACCTTGAACCTCGAACCTTTATCCTTTATCCTCCAACCTTCCTTTCCCCTTACCAACTTACCAACTTACGAACTCATGAGCTTCTTTTCCTTCCACCTTGAACCTTTCACCTTTCTCCTTGAACCTTCTTTCGAACGTCGGTTTCCTTTACAATTTCACACCAGCATACACATATGCCCATTTATACCTGAATCAGCAGTGCTGTATAATATATTATATTTCAATAAGTTATAAATATATTTTTTATGTTGTTTGTTATTGGCACAACCATTGCTTAAATAGAGTGCAACAAAGAAAATAATATACAAGTTTAATTAAAATAAGAAATACAAACTTAAAACAAAGGAGGAAAAAATGAAAAAGGTTCTAAAAGTTTTAGCAGTGGCAATTTTAGGTATCTTCTTAGTGAGTGGAATGGCAATGGCGGCTCCGTTCACTTTTGGTGATGGTGGTAGCGCATTACAGGATGTATTGAATGACATAACAATTGCGCCGACTTATAATACCAGCAGTGTTGATGTTACGGCTGATGCAATGTTAGATAGCTCTGATTCATACTGGAACATCACAGGTACTGGTGGCTCCATAGCAACAATGATTATAGAGATCGCAGGATTTGCAGAGAACAATTTGTTCGGTGTTTATAACAATGGTAAATACGTTCGGTTGTTTGATGGTTCAGCCACAGCAGGTGCTCAGGTAACACTCTCCATAGCAGCAGGTGGGAGTGTTTATGTAAACCATATTGATACCGGTGTAGACTTTACTGGAACTATTTTCGGTTATTATTTAGATTCAAGTTACTACTCCACCGGTGGCTTATGGCATTCAGATAAATCCCTTAATAGTGATGAAATGGATCATATGGCGGCATATCAGGGAACAAATACCGATACAGTTCAATTACCTATTTGGGGTGCCGGACTTTGGACCAACAACGAATACATCTTGGCTTTTGAAGATTTGCGCAAAGATGTAAGTGACAAAGATTACACAGATATGGTAGTTATGGTAGAATCTGTAACACCAGTTCCCGAACCGTGCACACTGCTTCTTCTCGGCTTCGGCCTTATCGGTCTTGCAGGCGCAGGCAGAAAATTCAAGAAATAGATTAAAAACGGTTGACAGTTCACGGTTGAAAGCGGTTGACAGTTGACGGTTCACGGTTAACGGTGAAAAAACGGTTGACAGTTCACGGTTAACGGTAAAAAAAAGCTGAAAAGATAATTCAAACAAAAAAAGGCAGAGTCGAAACCGGCTCTGCCTTTTTCATTTCCATTTTCCCCCTCATCAACTTACGAATTCACGAAGTTATGAGCTGTCTTTTCCTCGACCCCTCGAATTCTTTCTTCATATCAACTCACGCACTATCTTTTTATTTCACATTGCAAGCTTTAACCTTGGACCTTTTGAACCTTGATTCACGTTCCTTTTATCTGAACTCATAAACTCCCTTTCTTTCTTTCTTTCTTTTTATTTATTCGTAATGATACCGGCAACTGATTACAGTAATGGTTTCTTTTTCGATTTTATATACCAGCCGGTGTTCTTTGCTGATTCGTCTTGACCAGCATCCGGATAATTGAAATTTTAACCTTTCAGGTTTGCCGATACCATTTTCAGGATCTCGCAGGATATCTTTTAAAAGCTGTTTGATCCGCTTTGCCAGGCGTTTATCTTTATTCAAAAACCATTCAAAATCCTTCCATGCTTCCTGCGTAAAAATAATTTTCATAAATCCTCTGTAGAGAACTCAACAACTTTACCCTCTTTTGCTTCTTGTAAAGATTTTTCGAGATGCGCGCGGTTAGCCGGTGAACTTAACAGATAAGCTGTTTCTTCCATGGACTGAAAATCATCCAGAGAAACAAGAACCACCTGTTCTTCAGGCCGGCTACCGACAATGATTGCCGGTTCTGAGTCTTTGCAGACGTTTTGAATCAGCGTACGCAGATTTTTTCTTGCATCGCTATATGTTATTGCTCTCATAATCTATCCCCTTTTTATCTCATATAATCTCGATAATTGCCTGCTTTTTTCTCTTTATATATTATAGCATATATACCGACAGATAAAAAGCACATAATCAATGCTGACCTCTGGTGCGGTGCATTTCCCTGCACCTGAAAACGGTCTTGTTGGCCTTGCAGGTGCAGGAACAATTGGTATCACATCTTGAATTGAAGAAAAAGGGACAGGCGAATAATGCTTGAGACGCCCATTGTATGCGGTTAATAATGGTTACGCAGTGTAAAAACCAATTTATACGGAGGATTATATGCCAAGGAGTCGATTAGGCTCTGCCTTTTTTATTTCCGTTATAAAATCTTAAATAAATCTCAGATTTCTTTCAACCGGAAACTTTCAACCGGAAACTGTAAACTGTTAACCGGCAACCGTAAACCGTAAACTGTAAATCATTTTTTACCGAAAACAGCTTTGAGCCAAAATCGGATTTTGCTCTATTTGTCAAACGAATCACTGTGGCCATGATCAACTGCACCGCGTTGTTCATTAATTATGCCCGGAACTTCATATTCGATGTGTCCATTTTTCCAAATTGGTATTTTGTAATTATTCTTCCTCGCATCCTCAGCGACCTTTGCAGCAGCTCTTTGCAGAGCTTTCAATCCAATTATGCCATATTTATTGTGCATTTTCATCATTCACTCCGATTCATCTATAATAATTGGCATGTTACCAGAGGTGTCAAAAACAATCCATGAATCTGCAATTTGCTTATAAAACATGTTGAAGTTTACCCAACCTCTTTGAAAACAAAGAGAATAAGGGACAGGCGAATTATGCATGCCATGCCCATTGTATGCGATTAATGGTTACGCAGTGGGAAAACCAATTTTATATAAACGGAGACACTACAAATTAAGATAAGAATTAGAAGGGGGGATTAATATAATGCTGTTAACTTTTTTTGCTAAC
>NZ_JBAMMY010000112.1:0-2649 GCF_051233685.1 Desulfobacterium sp. N47 | reverse complement strand
TTGAGAAAGACAGGCTTGTCGATATTATCAAGCATTTGAGCAGAATCTATTTTGCCGATGTTCTTGGCTATTGCATCATGGGCAATCATTTTCATCTATTAATTCAGATGTATCCTGAAACGACTATAAGCGATGAAGAAGTAAAAAAGAGATATATGCTTTATTATGGAAACGACAAATGCTTTTCAGCAGATCACATTGACCGGTACAAAGAAAAATGGTCAAGCCTGTCTGAGTTTATGAGAGAGATAAAACAAACGTTTTCAAGAAGTTTTAATAAAAGCCGTAATCGCAAAGGAACACTCTGGTCGGATCGGTTTAAGAGCGTTATAGTGGAAAAAGGCAATACACTGATTCATTGTCTGGCATATATTGTTGATTTGAATCCTGTACGTGCCGGAATAGTTGAACGGCCTGATGATTACAGGTGGAATTCAATAGGCTACCATGTTCAAACCGGCAACAAGGATGATTTTCTATCCTGGGATTTCGGTTTAAAAGAATTCGGACATTCGGATAAAAAAAAGCTGCTGAGCCGGTATCGGCGATATGTATACGAAGCCGGGGCGATTGACCGTTCTGAACATAAAAACAAAAAGACTATCCCTGCTGATATCGTAAATAAAGAACGAAAACGCTCATATGAAATCAGCCGCGTGGACAGGTTTTTGCACCGCAGCCGTTATTTTACAGATTCGGGCATTATAGGCAGCAAAGCATTTGTGTCTGGCTTATACCGGCAATTTAAAAGCTACTTCCTATCGGTCAATGAAAAAACACCCAAAAGTATTGCCGGACTTAATGGTATTTATTCTCTCAAACGTTTAACGTAGAATTGATACTACTAAAAAAGTCTGCAATTTAAGCATCAAAGCCTTGACAAGAAAACAACGGATGTGGTTTACTGGTCAATATCCGAATGCTAAATATGTCAATGGAAGGTAACGTTGGGATTTCCAAACGAGTTCACTATTGTGTGGACAGAATATGTAAGATACAGGGCTGCCCTGCGAGGTTTTGACCTTCAAAAGGTGGAAAGCTTGATTCGATATTCTGGGGAAACGTATCTTGATACCACTACAAGACGTCTTATCGTAATTGGTAATCATGTTGAACAGTTGGTTATGGTAGCTTATGAAACAGAATGTTCTCAAATAATCCATGTCACTATCCATTCAATCACTCGGCAACAAATTAATTTCCGTCTCAAAACGGGGAGGTTTGTACATGAATAAACCAAAATTATCCTATTTTACAAATGAGGATATTTTGCATCTTGTTATTTCCGAGGAACTGGAAACAAACAGTGTAGAGTTAAGCCCAAATGTAACGGCTGAATTAAATGAAAACGGCGAATTGATCGGCATAGAAATATTGGAGGCAAGTTCTTTTATTAGAGACTCTATTTTGGAAGTAGCTCAAGCAAAAATGCTCAATTTGTTCAAACCTTATAGCAAAACACTTGAGGCTGATGGCCTGTAGCTCTGTCGAACATACGGACGGATATACGGTTCCTTTTTATCGTTATCGTTCGTTATTTATGGCATATTTTGGAAAAACCAATAAGGGACAGGCGAATAATGCTTGAGACGCCCATTGTATGCGGTTAAGGGTTACGCAGTGGGAAAACTAATTTATAAACGGAGGATTATAAGCCAAGAACCGCCAGAATGATTGTGCCGGGTTATAGCAACCTGTCAGCGAGTTCTTTATATCGGGGGAATTTTCCATCTGCTGACATCAGTTGCGCATCATCATAGCTCAGGGCGGAGGCAATGATTATCCTGTCCTGTGGATCGCTATGATGTTCAGGCAAATCCACAGCGATACTTGCAATAGCTGGTGTTATGGGTAAAAGATTAATACCGGATCCTTCCAGTGCCTTTTCAAACCAGCTCGTTCTGCTGCATGGCAGTTCAATCCGACCGTGTGCATCAAGCCATGCGACTTCAAAACAGCTTATGGCAGAAACAGCGACAATGTCAGTGCTTTGGATCAGATCGTTTCTGACCTGTCCAATGAGATCAATGTTTTCGTTGACCCACCACAACCAGATGTGCGTATCCAGAATAATCATTTGGGTAAATCCCAGTCTTTTTCAGAAGCAGTGTTAAAAATGTTACCTATTATACGGATTTTTCCGGCAATGTCCCGATGCGGAAAGCGACGCACAAAACTATTTTGCTTTGGCTTGTCAATGACCAGAAAAATGACTTCTACCTGTTTATTGGGAGGAAATTTCGGCAATCCTTTCAGGTTACCCTTGTGATCGGTATCAAGCAGCAAACGCTCTGTATTCATGATTTATTCCTCTTTTTCAATTTATTTATTCTCTAATCGTGAAATCAGGAGAGCGTGAGTGTGAAATGGATGGATTCTCCTGTTTTGGATATACATAGTATCTATATAAATCCATCCGATTCTATTGTCAACCAATCAGCAGATCACATTCAGGGTAACCGCATTAGATTTTCCAAATTCCAGCGAAGAAAGAATAAGAAAGAATAAGAATTATGCATGCCATGCCCATTGTATGCGATTAATGGTTACGCAGTGGGAAAACCAATTTTATATAAACGGAGACACTACAAATTAAGATAAGAATTAGAAGGGGGGATTAATATAATGCTGTTAACTTTTTTTGCTAAC
>NZ_JBAMMY010000111.1:0-5111 GCF_051233685.1 Desulfobacterium sp. N47 | reverse complement strand
TAAATAAGATTGCATAAAAGATAACAAAGCGTTACACACTCGACCGGGAACCCGCGCCTTTTTTCCAAATAACCTTGGTTGAGTTAAACGTGGTTAAAACACAGCCGGTTTGTGTTCCCGGCCGGTGAACTTTGTGTTATGCCGCTATGAAGGTGAAGTGGTAATGAACGAATACGTTGCGTTGGCGATCGGTATCATTTGTGCGGGAATTGGAGGTGAACTTTTTGTCAGAGGTGCGGTAGGCCTAGCGAGTTTGGCGAGGATTTCTCCCGGAATTATAGGGGCAACTGTTGCAGCCTTCGCGACATCTAGTCCCGAATTGTCGGTATCAATTAGCTCTGCGTTGGCAGAGAAGCCGCAAATCGTCCTCGGGGATGCACTTGGTAGTAACGTCGTGAACGTGGCACTTATCCTAGGGCTTGCGTTGGTCATCTCCGGAATACAAAGTCCTCGAGACAGCGTGAAGCGAGATCTTCCTGTCGCTCTGTTGATACCGATAGTTACGGGTGTGCTTTTACTGGATGGAGTGTTGTCGAGAATCGACGGCGCGTTAATGCTCGGTATGTTTATTGCGTGGCTTATCGCTGCAATTATTGAGGCAAGAATGCAGCGCAGCGCTTCCAGCGAAGTTCTTGGTGAACACTCAAAGCGGCTGATAATTGCGTCCTGCGTCGCAGGACTGTTGTTGCTCATTTCGGCTGGCAATCTAATCGTCCTTGGTGCCAAGGAAATTGCCATCTCATTTGGAATCAGCGAATTCATTGTTGGTGCAACAATTGTCGCCATTGGAACCTCTGTCCCAGAACTTGCTACCACTATCATCGCCAAGCTCAGAGGGCATGACGAGGTTGGTCTGGGGACTATTCTTGGCAGCAACATTTTCAATGGGATTTTTATTATCGCCATCGCGGCCTTAATACATCCCATCGTTGTTCCGTTAAGAGATGTGGTTGCCACATTGGTCTTTGGGATTCTGGCTGTAGTATTTGTATTTCCTCCCCGAAATGGGTTCATAGAGCGTAGGAGAGGGGTGCTGCTAGTAGCCTTGTATATCGGTTATCTCGTTACTACTGTTCTACAGAGCGGCGCGGCATAACAATTCGCTGCAGGCACGACGGCCCTGACGGGCCGCGGCCTGAGCTCAAACGTTAGCGAAAGGAGTCCATCATGAGCATCTGGAAAAAATTGTTTGGCGGCTCGAAGCCTTCAGCACCGGCGACCCCCAAAATCGCACCAGTGCCAACGCCGCCCTCGGCGCAGCCAGCTTCTACCGGCAAGGGATATGTCGTCCTATCAGGCACAATTGATAACATGGAGCCGATGATGAGAGCGGGAGCGGCCTTGGGGACATTGCAGTATGACGGCGGCCCTGTAGAACCATTTTACGAGCGCATGTCGAGAGACTTGATCTCCAAGCACGGCCCGCTTGTTGGCGTCGATTACGTCAGCCATTTCCCGAAGTTTGAGATTTGGTTTTGCTACAGGGATGGGACAAGGATTTACTCCGGCCAGCGGACGGGTCATTACGACATTCATTTCATGAGCTTAGGCTATGCTGGTGAGGGACCGCGATATGCTCGCCATTTCCTTGCCGCGGCTGGCTTCGATTTGACCAGCGAGCAGATCGAGTCCATCAAGCCAGGCGATAGCATCCAGCTCAAGGACGGCAAAGCAGTCATCGTCCGAGAAAAGGACAAGGTTGTAGAGAGTGACGAGGTCACGTTTGACCGTGAGGTCAAGGGACTTTCGATGGGGTTTCCCGCAACCTACAGTCTCTACAAGGGACCAAACAAGGATGCGGCTATGGCATTTCTTGAGAAACAGAATATCACAGCACAATCGTACTTCGTCGGCGTAAAGACACCAGAGGGCACGTTCTGCAAAGATAGAATGGGGATTTTTGACGCCCCGACACCGAATTGGCCGAATTGAAAAAGGACATCCTACAATTGGGTACAATCAAAGGACAGAGTTCAAAGGTTAGTCGTCGTACTAAAAACATTGGAGAGCTATTTCGCTAACAATCGCATGAAGGCCGACTTGGCAACCCGCGCCGCTCCTAACGTCGCTCTGCGGGCCGCCAAGCGGCTTATGCGCTGCATTATAATTTCGTGAAACAATGAAGGAAATTACAAATCGATCCGCAATAATTGTGAGCCCAAAGCATCCATTTGTAGAATGGGCGAATTTGTATAACGAAAGTTCCAACGAAGATATTAATCAAAGATTAGAAGAAAATCACATCTATCTCATAGATTGGGCATATGACGAAGAAATAGACCATGTGATATCCCAATATTATTCTAAAATTTTTGAATATGAGCTGTCGAGCTGGAATTCTATTAAAAAAGAATGGCCTCAAAATATGAGCTACGAATTATTTCGAGAATGGTTCGAATGCAGGGTATCTAATGACCTCTTTGACCTGGAAACGGAAGCAATTGAATCGGAAAAATTATAACAAATCAATGAACCCAACGCCGAGTAAGTTACGTTTTTTATCCTTGGCCGGCGGCGGCGTGGGTTATTTCCGTCGTTCGGCACAAACAGAAAAAGGAGACAAAAATGATGTCAAAAAATGGTAGGCGAATCTCGTTTATACTGGGCCACGTGCTTCTAATCGGTACCCTCATTCTGACTGCTCCATTATCTGCAAGAGCGGTCGAGTTCGAGACGATTCGATCGAATATGAAGAACATGACCAGCGTCGCATGGGACGACTACAGTAATTCCCTGAAGGGCCAAAGCGTAAGTTGGTCCGGCTGGATATCGGACGTGAAAGAGCAGTGGCTCGGCGGCTATAAGATTTTGATCGACATGGATCCTCCAGGCTCGGCCTCCGTCCAAGACGTGTATATCGAGGATCTTGACAAAAGCGTCGCGGCTCGATTCAGCAAGGATCAAAAGGTTCGTTTTTCCGGCAGAATCAAATCTGTAATGAGCGTGTTGGGTTCCTGTGCGGTAACTCTGGAAAATGCTAGCATCAACGGGAATTATTGAAAAGTGAATCGACATCAGTCCATTAGAGGTAGAAAATGGAAGTGTTCATTGTAGCTGTTATTATCGGCCTCATTCCGGCAGCGATTGCGCAGAGCAAAGGCCGTAGCTTTGTAGGCTTCTGGATCTATGGTGCTTTGATATTCATTGTTGCCCTTCCACACGCACTGCTTATGAAGGCGAACCCGAAAGCGGTAGAGGAGAAGGCACTTGCATCCGGGGGAAAGAAGTGCCCGCATTGCGCAGAAGTCATCAAAGCCGAAGCAAATGTTTGTCGCTTCTGCGGCCGCGACCTGCAATAGGCTGGGCTTCAAGGGGTTGGAACCGGTTTCGCAAGTCGAAAGTGGAAAAGCCGAACAAGGCAAATTAACTCGGATGCAAATTCCGCTGCGCTCCATTTGCACCGGTTATTTGAGCGTTGGGCGGCAATAACAAACAGATCATGATCAATCATAGAAAATTAGATTCTCTTCTCTGTTTGAATATATTGAGAACAGAATATGATTTTCTCCAAAAAAGATATAATATTGAGTCAATGTATCTTTTTGGTTCCGTAGCAAGAAAAGATAACAATCGTTACAGTGATGTTGATATATTGGTTACATTTACTAAGACTCCGAGTCTATTGACATTGATCAATATGGAAAACTATCTAATTGATCTGATAGGAGTTAAGGTTGATTTGGTAATGGAGAATTCTTTAAAACCTGAAATTTATAAGCGAATTTTTAAAGAGAGAATAAAGATATGAAGAGTATTAGAGCGACAGAAACTCTAAAAGAAATATTTGACACGACTGTTTTATCTAAAAATTTCATAAGAAACATGTCAAAAGATGAATTTCTTTCGGACAATAAAACAATTTTCGCTGTAACTCAATCAATTATGTTAATTGGGAAAAATGCGAGGAATTTGGATTCTGACTCAAGAAAATTGCTTCCAAATTTGCCATGGAATGATTTAGTAAGTATAACTCGAAAGTTAAATCTACCTTATCAGAAAGCTATTAATCCTGAAGTGCTGTGGGAAACGATAAAAAAAGATTTTCCTGTTATTGAATCTGAAATACGGAAGTTACTTCGCTTAAATGACGAAGAAGGAATCAGTGAAAGGAAGTATATAAAGATCACTCTTAAATCATACAGAGATATTACACTTACACCAAGATACTTAGGAAAAATTGTTTATCCGTATTTAATTGCAATTTCAGATATTCAAAAAATTATCAATGAAATCAAAAAGAATGATAACTTGGAAGTAGAAATAAAATCAATAAGTCAAAATTCTCCATTAAGCGTCAGTTTAAAAGGGGCGACTGAAGCGACCGAGTTAATAAGAGATGTCATTATACCTTGGAGAAGAAAACATGCTCAATCTATGGCAAAACTTTTAGAGGTTGAAAAATATTCTGAAATTGAATCAAAAAAAGCAGATATACTCAACAAACGTGTTAACGCAGTTAAAGGAAAAGCCGAAGCAGAAAAAATAAAAGCAGAGGCAGAACTTCAACGGCAAGAAGCAGAAAAAATACGACTTGAAAATGAAAAGTTAAAAATAGAGTTGCATCGTGCTAAAATTCAACTCGCTCTTGATGTAATTTCACAAATAGCTCCTGATTTACCTGAGACTGATAGAATTTCACATTTGGTTCGATTATTACCACAATTGGACACATTAGGAACAAGCGAGTTTGAACTTGATATTATCGCTTAAAAATGCCGCCCAACCAAGCGCTCAACCGGACGGGGCTATCGCCCCGCCGGTTAGCTTATTGTTATAAAACAAAAAATACATAATAAAGGAAAACCAAAATGTTCAAAACGTCTATATGCCCTCATTGTCATAAGATATTAAGCGTAAGTCTTGACCCACTTGCGCTGAAGGCGGATATCGTTTTATAACAAATCAATGAACCCAACGCCGAGTAAGTTACGTTTTTTATCCTTGGCCGGCGGCGGCGTGGGTTATTTCCGCCGTTGGGCTAAACAATAATTAATCATAAGAAGGTGGATTAAATGCCAACTGTATTCAGATTTGGCCCATATCGATTCTTTTTTTATGCCAGTGATCATGATGAACCGCATCATATCCACGTCGAACGAGATGATAAAGTT
>NZ_JBAMMY010000117.1:0-52630 GCF_051233685.1 Desulfobacterium sp. N47 | reverse complement strand
CTCTGACCTGATGGCTTCCAATGCAACCTTTGCTTTAAAATTCCCTGGATATTGCTTTCTCATTCTGTCTCCTTTATAATGGAGTCAATATCACAGAAAAAGTAGCTTAACCATCAGTTCAAATTTCGGGGTCCATTATATTTCTCATCAGAAGATGCCCGATTTTACGTCAATGGCGGCTGGCTGGAAGAGCATGTATATGGAATTTTATTCCGTATGAAACAAGAAATAACATCCATTCAAGACCTGGCAAGAAACGTAAACATAGAGTGGGATGTTAGAGGAAGTCCTGTATCCAATGAAATTGATGTGGCATTCTTAGCCGACAATCATTTGTTTATTATTGAATGCAAAACGCGAAATTTTGACAAAGCAGATGACAAGAATGACGCAGCCACGGAAGTTCTTTATAAACTAAATACTCTGCGGAATTATTTGGGAGGAGAGGAAACCCGAGCTATGGTTATAAGCTACCGTCATTTTACTGAAGCCGCTTGCCGCCGAGCTGATGAATTTAACATTAAGGTCTGTGACCAGAGCGGAATTTGCAATATAGAGAACATTTTTAGAAATTGGATAAAAAAACAACAGGGATAAAAAACCTTTTTTGATATGTTGTGGCATTTATTTTCCGCTACTCGATTACTATGCCATCATATCTCTCTGGTTCGATATTATTCTAAGCTGAATAACTGTTTCAATTTATTCTGCACGATATTCTGCTTTATCTCAGACAAATATCCTAATTCCCGCTGAATCATAGTGGCAGTGACAGTTAACACACGATGTAATCTTAATGCTGAAGAAACTCGTAATCCTGTGTATTTAAAGTCATTGAGTTCAGATGCTATCAAAATATCAGTATCTAAAAGCTCATCCGGTATCCTACTTGTGATAAATGCTATAACCACATGCCGGTATTGTCCAATTGGCTCTGTCAGGCATACAGCGGGACGAACCTTGCTACCGGATAAATCATCAAAAGGAAAGGGGACAAGAACAACTTTATACTTAGTCATGGAATGGTTTCCCATCACTGATTGAATAAATATCTTCTCCCGGATCAGATAAAAATGAAAATGCGGGGTTACAAGATGTTGCACGTAACCATGAGATTTCATCTATTTCATCATCCAGCGGCGATAAAACGATAACTTTTACACGTTTTGGACCGGAAAATGGGAGAGGACCATCCAATTTAAGTTGACTATTTTCATCAATTGTCCCTGTTGTTTCTATTGCTGTCATAGGAATTTCCATTTTGCTACCCCACGAAATTCAAATAAATTAAGCATAAACTTTAAATTACCTGTTTTAAAAATCTGTCTGCAGAGTTTGTCTATAATCTTTTTTACACTAATAATTGTATAAAATCAAATAATTATTTTAGAAAAGATATATTTATTACAAAATACACATAAACATCTCCACTATTCCTCCGTAATTCTTCTCAATCGCCATCAATCACATTTCATGATGCAAACTTCTCAGCATATTTACAGTGTCGTATTTGGCATGAAACAGAAAATGAAAAAAATATTCGGTGACATGAAGCAGTCGAGATATCAGGCTTTTTTCCATAAGCCAAATTTACAACTGTTTTGTAAGAATGTAACGCAATATTACAACTCAATTGTAAAGCGAGGCTTGGAGTTAAAGAGGTTTAAGTATCCCGCAGTGTCAATGCATTTTTCAATGAGGCTATGGCACCAAGGGCGTTCAAGCGCTGAGTTTCAGACCGTGGCACCACGGATGTCTGAAATGGTACAGGTATAGCGGATACCTCGAAAAGTGTGTTATAGGGATGAAACTTTTGGAGGTGAAAAATGACAACGAAGAAAAAGAGTTATTCGAAACAATTTAAAATTGAAGCCGTTAAACTTGTGACCGAGCAAGGCTACAAGATCTCGGAGGCCGCCCGAAATCTTGATATCCACCCGAATGTTCTGCGGCACTGGAGAAACCAGCTTAAAACCGACAGCGACCAAGCATTTCCAGGCAAAGGCCATATGGCACCGGAAATAGAGGAACTGCATCGGCTGCAAAAAGAAAATAAGCGGCTTCAAATGGAGCATGAAATATTAAAAAAGGCCGCGGCCTTCTTTGCCAAAGAGTTGATGTAAGATACGACTTTATCCGGCAGCAACAGAAGGCCTATCCCATAACCGTTTTGTGCAGAGTTATGGAAGCCAGCCGGAGTGGATATTATCAATATTTGAAAACAGACCATAATATAAAAATAGATAAGGATTTCGAATTAATGTCAAAAGTCCGGCAGATCAACGGAGAAACCCGGGGCGCTTATGGTTCTCGCAGAACGTCCGAAAGACTCCGTTCTCAGGGGCATGATGTGGGCCGGTATCGTGCCCGCAGCCTGATGAAAAAAGCCGGTGTATCTGTAAAGCATCGCAAGAAATTCAGAATAACGACGGATAGCAAACATAATCTGCCCGTGGCTCCTAATCTTCTGAATCGAAAGTTTCAGGTAGATCGACCCGACACCGTGTGGTGCAGCGACATTTATCTGTGGACTATGGAAGGATGGCTGTATCTGGCGGTGGTAATCGACCTGTATTCGAGGAAAGTTGTCGGTTGGGCCATGAGCAGCCGCATGAAGGCATCGCTTGCCACAGAGGCTCTTATGATGGCTTACTGGCGGCGAAAGCCTGGCAAAGGATTGATTCATCATTCTGATCGGGGCAGCCAATATGCCGGCAGTGATTATCAGAAACTTTTGAATACCTATGGTATGATCTGCAGCATGAGTCGGAAGGGCGATTGCTGGGATAATGCTGTTGCGGAGAGTTTCTTTCACAGTTTGAAAACCGAATGGACTGCTGAGATCCTTTATCGTACTAGGAGCGATGCGAGAGATGATGTGATCCGATACATCGAGATGTTTTATAACAGTAATCGTCTGCATTCTTACTTGGGATATAAAAACCCTAATGATTTTGAAAAGAGTTTTACATTGGCAAAAGCAGCTTAACCGGGTGTCCGTTTTTACTTGACCAGATCAAGTCGCAGTGGATTATGGCCGGATGCCAAAGCAGTACACCGGAGCAGCATTTCTAAAGCACGTCAAAAAGTGCCATGGCAAGTATTTCCGGATATCCTTTTAGACGCCGTTAAAGTGGCCTACGATTTATGGCCGCAAAATGCAAAATATTTATGGCATGGCATATCTGTTTATGCTACCGATGGTTCTAAATACAACCTGCCTGCAACAGACGATATTCGAGGAAAGTTCGACCCCAATAGCGGCCTCCAAAACAAAGGCAAAGGGCATTATTCACAATGCCTGATTTCAACTCTTTATGATGTATTCAGGCGACTTCCCATAGCCAGAACAGTCGTTGGAAATGATAGTTCTGAACGGGAAGAAATTAAGAGCCTTATGCCTTTTGTACCTGCAAAAAGTGTTTGGCTGTTTGACAGAGGGTATCCAGGTTATGAATCGATATTATATTTGAAAGAAAATTATGACGGACATTTTATTTTTCGTTCACCGGCAAGTTGTACATTTCCGGCTGTAGAAACTTTTATCAAAAAAGGGAAAAAAGAAGATATAATATGGATTGCACCTTCAAATAAATTCATAAGCAAGGTTGGTATAAAACAACGGGAAGAACTCAAACCCATCAAACTCAGGGTCATCAGGCTTGTAAGCCCTGATGGAACCGTATCTGTTCTATTAACCGATCTGTTTAAAAAAAAGGACTATAAACGTCAAGAAATTATAGATTTATATTTTCGAAGATGGGAAGTAGAAAGCTACTACCGTGACGAAAAAATAACACTTGAAATCGAAAAGTTTCATAGCAAAACAGTTAACGGAATTCTTCAGGAATTTTATGCAGCAATGATTATGAGTGTCATATCGAGAACCTTAATGGTGCTATCATCGCAATCATTCTTTTCCGGGAAAAAAGAGCTCCAGTTCAAAAATGCAATATTAACACTTGCATCAGAGGCTGCTTTTCTCGTAGCTGATGATCCCCAAAAAGCAATAACAATATTTAAAGAAATATTGGAGGAAATAGCACGAGTGAAATATTATCGACCTAAAAAACCTCGATCTCCTCAACCAAGAGTAAATAAAAGTCCGCTAAATAAATGGGATAAAAACAAAATAAAAAGATCCGTACTAAAGGCTTAAGCCAACAGCATTGGGGCCAAAAGCCGCCCTCTTCCGCTTCATGAATAATTGTTTTTATTTTCATAAGATCACCTCACATTTTTTTCTTAATCATTCCAAAAATCTTTAGGGTCGATCCCGAAACGACGCAAGATTGATATTATAACAGGGTAATGTATTTCAGTTGAAGGGCCATGATTTTTAATTGGAATTTGCGGGCCTTGTTTAGAACCGGGTTTATTTGGCTTTAAGAGTATAACTTCGGAGCCTTTGCCGCGTTTCCCCTGCATTATGTTGTGTTTTTTATCGGTTTTTAAAAGTCCGGATTCAATTTTGTATTTGCTTTCAATCTGTTTTTTGCAGGAAAAGAATTCATTCCATTTTATGTGAAAATTATAAAGCAAAAAAACTCTTTAGGGTAGCTATAGGGTATCAAAGAGAAAATTTAAAGGGTTAAGCAATTTGCTAACTTCTTGTTTTTATTGGTACCCCCGGCAGGAATCGGACCTGCGGCCAATGGATTAGGAATCCATTGCTCTATCCACTGAGCTACGGGGGCATGTAATGAAGCGAAATTTTAATATTTAGGGAGCATTGAATAATATTCGTTCTAAATGTATACCCAAGCATGAAGAATGTGAATTATTCAACATTTTGATTTTGATTTCCAATATCAGATAGAAAATATAAATTCAACATTTAAAAGCTGATGGTTTGTAAAAACTCAGCCAACGATTTACATCGTTTCAAGTTTATTGCTATACATAGATTATTTATGTTATATGGTAATAATAAAAAGATTGGTAAAAAGTTGGAAAACATCATATTCTATCATACCGATGAAAGCCTTAATCCATCAAATTATATGAGCTATGCATATCGGCTTTCGCCGGTATGACGATTTGAAGACTTTTTACGGATTCATCAAATTTGTTGTGTACGGTATTTATATGATCAATTTAAACTTCAAGGAGGAAAAGATGTTTCAAATCAGGTGGTTTAGTAATCTCAAGACATTTGCCCTGTTAAGTGTGGTTTTTATGCTTGTTTTTTCCGGATGCGCTGCTCTGAGTCAGAATGAAAACAGTGCCACGGCGAGTGCTTCTGTTCAGAAAGATATCGGAGATATGCCCAGTTATTATGATTTTGGTGATGTTCTTGTACCTAAAGAACTTAAGGTCAAAATTGAAAAATCATTTATATATAAAACATCCGGCCTTCCTGCCGGTGTGCTTGCATTAAGCGGAAGAGTTGAGCTTAGTTCGCTTTGCACTTTTTTTGATAATAACATGGCCAAAGATAACTGGAAACTTGTAAGTTTGTTTAAATCGCCACACACTTTAATGCTGTTTCAAAAACAAAACAGATGGTGTGTAATAAATATTGTTGACGGCATGATATTTACTGATGTTGAAATTTGGGTTGCGCCGTCAATTGCCGAAAATTCTTCAGGTTTAATTAAATAGATTTTCCCGTATGCGGATTAATAATTTATGAGACATATTAAAGATAAGAACATTGTTATTGGCATAAGCGGCGGAATTGCTGCATATAAAAGTGCTGAACTTTTAAGACTTATTCAAAAGCAGGATGCAAATGTACGGGTTGTGATGACGCATAATGCCGGTTATTTTGTAGGGCCTTTAACATTTGAAGCTCTTTCGAAAGAACCTGTATATACGGATACTTTTGAAAAGGGAGGAAACTCTGAAATAAGGCATATAGAATGGGCTAAAGATGCTGATGCAGTTGTTGTAGCCCCTGCTACCGCTAATATAATAGGCAAAATTGCAAACGGAATAGCAGATGATGCTTTAAGCACGTTTCTTCTTGCCGTTACCTGCCCTGTGTTGATTTGTCCTTCAATGAATACAAATATGTACGAAAAAATTTCGGTTTTAAGAAACATTGAAACTTTGAAAAAGGACGGATATTATATTGTGGAACCGGCTTCAGGAGAACTTGCCTGCGGCACCAGCGGACAGGGACGTCTTCCTGAGCCTGAAGAGATATTGGACAGGCTTATCTATTGTCTCAGTCCCAAGGATTTTAAAGGTAAAAAGATTCTGGTTACGGCTGGCCCTACAAGAGAGCATATTGATCCGGTAAGATTCATTAGTAATCCGTCTTCCGGTAAAATGGGTTATGCTATTGCAAGAGCTGCCGAACACCGTGGGGGCGATGTTACTCTGGTTTCAGGTCCTGTTAATCTTGAACCTCCGGTTAATATTACAATGGTTAATACTGTTTCTGCAGCTGATATGGCAAAAGCTGTTTTTGATAGCATGGAAAATTTCGATATCATAATTAAAACCGCAGCCGTTTCGGATTACAGGCCTAAGGAAGCTGCTAAACAGAAGATTAAAAAAGGCATGGATGAAATATCGCTTGTTCTTCAGAAAAACGAGGATATTTTGTTTGAACTTGGAAAAAACAAAAAAAATCGTGTGTTGGTGGGTTTTGCTGCCGAAACTGAAAATCTTGAAAAAAACGCAAAGGATAAGCTTGCCAGAAAAAACCTTGATATTATCGTCGGAAACCTTGTTGGGGAAAGACCGGATGAACAAAATGACGAAAACGATGATGAAAAATCTCCGGTTTTTGGTATGGATACAAACAAGGTGGTATTTTTCTTCAGAAATGGAGATACGGAACATCTGCCGCTGATGGAAAAAGGTATGGTTGCGCATGCTCTTCTCGACCGGATAGCAGACATAGATAAGAGATAAAAAAAGTTAGTAAGTTGGTAAGCTCTTGAGTTGATAAGGTTAAAGGAGCAAGGTTAAAGGAGCAAGGTTAAAGGATCAAGGTTAAAGGATCAAGGTGCAAGTTAAAGGTGCAAGGTGAAAGGTAAGGGCGGGGTTCAGGAAAAGGGGATATGGAAGATATTGATGATGTTTTAAATAAAGTCAGCAGTACGCTTAAGTTTATGGCAAAAGCAGGTTGTGCTGGTTTTGATTGTTCTGAAAAAACTATAGGTGTTGTGGAAAAACTTGATAAAATAACTTCTTTTTCCCTTGATAATCTTGATTCAATTAGAAGCGAGCTTGGAGAATGCAAAAGATGCAAGCTTTCCGGCGGACGGACAAATATAGTATTTGGTACGGGAAATCCCAATGCCAGGCTTGCTTTTGTCGGGGAAGGTCCAGGCTATGATGAAGATGTAAAAGGAGAGCCTTTTGTGGGAAGAGCCGGGCAGCTGTTAACCAAAATTATTGAGGCTATTAATCTTACAAGAGACGAGGTATATATCTGTAATATCATTAAGTGCCGTCCGCCTTCAAACAGGAATCCTGAACCTGATGAAATAAAAGCATGTTTTCCGTTTCTGAAACGCCAGCTTGATGCAATCGCCCCTGATTTCATTTGCGCACTTGGTACATTTGCTGCTCAAACCCTGCTTGATACAAACGAGCCGATTTCAAAATTAAGGGGGCGTTTGTTTGATTATCGGGGTATGCAGGTTATGCCTACCTATCACCCGGCATATCTGTTGAGGAGTCCCGAAAAAAAACGCGATGTATGGGAAGATATGAAAAAACTGATTGGTATGATGAAAGGTTAAAATATATATGAAAACCGGGATATCCGGAATAATACTAATCTTTTTATCTTTATTTATCCTTGTACCGGCGGATTATGGTTATGCAGGCAGGCAGGATATATGTCTGATCAGTATTTCAGCCGATATAAATCCGGGTGTTGCCGATTTTTTAAAAAGCGGAATAAAGTTTGCCGGGGACAATGGCTTCGCTTGTATCATAATAAAACTTAATACACCGGGAGGACTTTCGGAATCTATGCGGGAAATGATAGTTGATATTCTTGCGTCAAAGCTTCCTGTTATAGTTTATGTGGCTCCGGACGGAGCCCGGGCTGCTTCTGCAGGAGTGATGATTACCATAGCTGCTGATATAGCAGCGATGGCTCCCGGTACAAATATCGGAGCTGCGCATCCTGTAGGGATCGGTGGAAAAGATACGGGCGGAACAATGTCTGATAAGATCACAAACGACATGGCCGCATTTGCAAGAAGTATTGCTGCTAAGCGACAAAGAAATGTTGAGTGGGCAGAGAATGCAGTCCGAAAAAGCGTTTCCATAACTGAGACGGAAGCGCTTAAACAAAACGTAATTGATCTTGTGGCAAAAGATCTTGATGAATTAATAACAAAAATAAACGGGAGGAAAATTAAGGACAAAGGTGTTTTACAGCTTGATGGCTATAAAATAACCGAATACAAAGAGACTCTTAGAACAAAAATTTTAAATATCATAGGCAATCCGAATATATCTTATGTTCTTATGATGATAGGACTTGCAGGCCTTTATTTTGAAATGGCGCATCCGGGTGTGGTTTTTCCCGGAGTAATAGGCGGAATTTCGCTGATACTGGCTTTTTATTCTTTTCAGGTGCTTCCGATAAACTATGCCGGAGTACTTCTTATAGTGCTGGCTGTGGTGTTTTTTATTTTAGAGATGAAGATTACCAGCTACGGACTTTTAAGCGTGGCAGGAGTCACATCATTTTTACTTGGTTCTCTTATGCTTTTTGAAGGTTCGGTTCCCGGTGTAAGGATATCTATGGATGTTCTTCTTCCAACAGTTGTTTTTGTGTCACTCTTTTTTGTGGCTGTTTCAGCGCTTGTTTTTAAGGCCCAGATATTGAAATCAATGTCCGGTTCCGAAGCTTTAATCGGAGAAACAGGAATAGTAAAAAAAGATATCATGCCGGAAGGAAAAATTTTTGTGCATGGTGAATTGTGGAAAGCAAGATCAATAATGCCTTTAACGGTAGGAACTAAAGTTAAGGTCATTAAGGTTGATAATCTTGTTCTGGAAGTTGAGCAGATTAATAAATAAAGATGAATTTTTTACAAGATCCACTTAATTAATTAATTATAACAAAAAAAGGAGAATAAAATGTATTCATCTATTGTAATAGTGGTTATTGTAATATTTTTTCTTTCAACATCTATAAGAATATTAAATGAATATGAACGGGGAGTTATATTCAGGCTCGGACGGGTTATCAAGGCAAAGGGTCCCGGCATAATTATTTTAATTCCGTTTGTCGACCAGATGGTAAAAGTCAGCCTTAGACTTATTGTAATAGATGTGGATCCTCAGGATGTAATCACAAGAGACAATGTTTCCGTTAAGGTAAATGCGGTTATATATTTCAGGGTTATAGATACCGTAAAAGCTGTTGTTGAAGTTGAAAATTATCAGTATGCAATGACTCAGCTTGCCCAAACTACTATAAGAAGCATTTGCGGTCAGGGTGAGCTTGATGATCTTTTATCGGAAAGAGAAAAAATTAATTCCCAGATACAGGAGATACTTGATACGCATACGGATCCATGGGGAATAAAGGTTGCAACTGTAGAGCTTAAACATATTGATCTTCCTCAGGAAATGCAAAGAGCTATGGCCAAACAGGCTGAGGCTGAAAGAGAGCGGAGAGCTAAAATAATCAATGCGGAAGGCGAACAGCAAGCTGCGACTAAACTGGCCGAAGCTGCACAGATCATAGGGGATTATCCGATGGCCTTACAACTCAGGTATCTTCAGACAATGAGAGAAATGTCGTCCGAGCAGAACACTACTACTATTTTCCCGGTACCGATAGACATGTTCAGGCCCTTTTTAGATATAGCAAAGGCTATTGCATCGCATGAAAAAGCTGATTAATTGAAGAATATGCGTTTTGATGGGTTTTATGCGGGCCTATCTATTTTATTGACTTTATAAAAATAAATAGTTTAAGAATTACGATGGACATTTTGCATGTTCATCATAATAGGGATGTTTAAAATATTTTAATTTTATGGCGGAAGCATAAGCGCTTCCGCTTGTGCTTTTTACATGATACATGAACAGAGAAAGGAGATTGGAATTAAGATGGGTAGCAAGAAAAAAGCGGTAAAAGAAAAACCTCTTGATAAAATGACAGCTAAGGAATTGAGAGAACTCGCGATTAACACTCCGGGAGTAACAGGCGCTCATGGTATGAATAAAGATGAGCTTATAAGCACTATCAAAGAGGCGAGAGGAATAGTGGAAGCGCCTTCTGAAAAGAGCAATGCAACCGTTAGGGAATTGAAAGCTAAGATTAAGGAAATAAAGGCAAAACATGAGGTTGCTATTGGTGATGAAAATCCGAAAATGGCCCGGATATACCACGACAGGATAATAAAACTTAAAAAGAAGACAAGAGTATAAAAATTCAGGATATTTTATATATTTAAATTTTGTGTGACATGGTGCTTTAATGATAGATACGGTTTCTCTGGCTTTTGATATTGACGGCGTATTTGCCGATATAATGTCTTTATTTATTGATATTGCCAGGGACGAATATAATATTGATAGTATATTATATAAAGATATTAAATGCTATTATATTGAAGAATGTGTTGATATTAAACCTGAGATAATCAGTGATATAATAAACAAAATAATTGATGGTAAGCATAGCGCTCCCTTGAAACCTATTAAAGGATCAACGCGCGTGCTGAAAAGGCTGAGCAGCGAAGGGCCGCTCCTTTTTGTGACCGCAAGGCCATATCCCGGGCCAATACACGACTGGATATCGCAAACATTGTCGATAGATCCTGCTTTGGTGGAGGTTGTAGCCACAGGTTCCTTTGAAGCAAAGGCTGATGTCCTTTTGGGGAAAAATATTTCATATTTTGTGGAAGACAGACTTGAAACATGTTTTGCGTTAAATGAAAAAGGTGTTACACCTGTTGTTTTTAAACAGCCCTGGAACAGAGAAAAACACCCGTTTATGGAGGTTGGAAGCTGGGACGAACTTGAATTATTGATCAATTTTAACGGTTCTATCCGATGAGCAAGCATCCTATTGACAGTATGATCAGCTCTTTTATCGAAACTCTTGCTTCCGAAAAAGGATATTCGGTTAATACCTGCCGGGCTTATGCAAATGATCTTTATGAGTTTTCCTCTTATGCCGCTGAAAAATCCGGGCAGGACAGTGATGAAGAATCTGAAATATCAACATTTATGGTAGAAGATGCAAATTATCTGTTGATAAGAGCATATCTTGGTTTTTTGCACAAGAAGAACAAAAAAAAATCAATTATTCGTAAGCTGTCCGCTCTCAGGTCATTTTTTAAGCACCTTGTAAGGCGTAACATTATATCTGATAATCCTCTTGAATTAATATCAACACCCAAACAGGATAAAAATATTCCTGCTTATCTTACTGTTGATGAAATGTTTCGTCTGCTTGATTCAATAAAAACCGATACTGTTTCCGGTTTAAGAAACCGTGCGATTTTTGAGACTATGTATTCTTCCGGAATACGTGTTTCAGAGCTTGCAGGTCTTAATGTTTCGAGTGTGGATTTTGGCGCAGGTTTAATAAAAGTTTTTGGAAAGGGTGGTAAAGAGCGGATAGTACCTATCGGCAGCAAGGCAATGGATACAATAAAGTCATACAGACAAAAGATACAAGGAGATAATATCTTATCAGATAAAAACAGCCCGCTTTTTTTAAATAAGAATAAAGGACGTCTTACAACCAGATCCATTGCGCGGGTACTAGAAAAATTTGTCAGTGAATTTTGTATTTCAGTGCCTGTTTCGCCTCATGCTCTAAGGCACTCTTTTGCCACACACATGCTGGATGCCGGAGCAGACCTGAGAGTTGTACAGGAGTTGTTGGGGCATAAAAGCCTTTCAACCACTCAAAGATATACGCATGTTGGTATAGACAGACTTATGGAGACGTATGACAAGGCTCATCCAAGAAAATAATATGCTGAAAAAACAGGAAAACGAAATCATGAATTTCCACGGGACAACAATTCTTGCCGTTAGGCATAAGGATAAAATAGCAGTTGCCGGTGACGGCCAGGTAACTCTTAATAACATGGTT
The DNA here is from genome assembly GCF_051233685.1 of Desulfobacterium sp. N47. Classification (NCBI taxonomy): domain Bacteria; kingdom Pseudomonadati; phylum Thermodesulfobacteriota; class Desulfobacteria; order Desulfobacterales; family Desulfobacteriaceae; genus Desulfobacterium; species Desulfobacterium sp. N47. The sequence continues at coordinate 40,587 of NZ_JBAMMY010000117.1, read as the reverse complement.
GTTAAACACACGGCTAAAAAGGTCAGAAGGATATATAATGATACCATTATAGTCGGATTTGCAGGAGCCACAGCTGATGCGCTTAATCTTTCGGAACGTCTTGAAGGCAAACTGGAAAGATATAACGGCAATCTTACAAGAAGCGCCGTTGAACTTGCAAAAGACTGGCGGACCGATAAGTATTTAAGACGTCTTGAGGCTCTCATGATTGCAGTTGACAACACCAGAATTTTTCTTATTTCAGGAAACGGTGATGTTATAGAACCTGATGAGGGATTTATCGGCATAGGATCAGGAGGAATTGGAGCACAGGCAGCAGCAGCAGCTCTTATTAAGCACTCCAATCTGAGCGCAAGAGAAATCGTTGAAGAATCGATGAAAATAGCCTCATCTCTTTGCGTATACACAAACGACAAAATAACTATAGAAGAACTTTGAGAAATATGGAAAATTTAAAACCGTCTGAAATAGTAAAGGAACTTGATAAATATATAATCGGTCAGAATAAAGCTAAAAAATCGGTAGCTATAGCTTTAAGAAACCGCTGGCGCAGGCAGCAGGTGCCTGATGATCTGCGTGATGAAATTGCTCCTAAAAATATCATACTTATAGGTCCCACAGGTGTAGGAAAAACAGAGATTGCCAGAAGACTGTCAAAGCTTACGGATTCGCCTTTCAACAAGGTTGAAGCATCCAAATTTACCGAGGTAGGATATGTAGGGCGCGATGTTGAATCTATGGTAAGGGATCTTCTTGAATTGACTGTCAACGCGGTTAAGTCAAAAGAACAGGAGGATGTCAAAGAGAAAGCAATGATTATTGCCGAAGAAAGAATGCTTGATATCCTGCTTCCTAAAACAAACCGCCAGGAAGTTGACAATAAGAATGAATCAGGCGAAACCGGGTTGGAGCCCGTTAATGCTGAAAGCACCGATTTATCTGCAACAAGAAATAAACTTCGTGACATGCTCAGAAAGGGAAAGCTTGACGACCGTATTATAGACCTTGATGTTTCGGAAAGACAAATGCCTGTAATTGAAGTATTTTCCAACTTAGGCATGGAAGAGATGGGCGTTAATTTTAAAGATATGCTTGGCGGCCTGATGCCAAAAAACACAAAGAAGCGCAAAGTAAAAGTTTCCGAGGCTATGGAAATATTGACATTGGACGAATCCCAGCGGCTTGTGGATATGGATAAAGTAGTAAAAAGTGCGATTCTGAAAGTCGAACAATCCGGAATTATATTTATTGATGAAATTGATAAAATTGTAGGTAAAAACGGTGGGTCCGGTCCTGACGTGTCAAGGGAAGGCGTGCAAAGAGATCTTCTTCCGATTGTAGAAGGAAGTACAATTACTACAAAGTATGGCCCGGTAAAGACCGATCATATACTTTTTATTGCTTCCGGTGCATTTCATGCCGTTAAACCTTCCGATCTGATACCCGAACTTCAGGGGCGTTTTCCTATCCGGGTCGAGCTTGAAGCATTGGGTCAGAAAGAGTTTGTCAGAATTCTGAAGGAACCTAAAAATGCTCTGCTTATCCAATATATTGCCATGCTTAAAACAGAGGGGGTCAATATTGTTTTTGAACCGGAAGCAATTGAAGAAATTGCAAGAATAGCTGAAGAGGTCAATAATCATACTGAAAATATAGGGGCAAGAAGGCTTCATACCATTATGGAATGCCTGCTTGAGGATATTCTTTTTGATGCTCCGGATATGCCTGGCAAAGATGTTGTAATTGACGCGAATTCTGTTTCAAGCAAATTAAATGACATTAAAGATAATGAGGACCTGAGCAGGTATATTCTCTAATCAAGGTTAAAGGTTCAAGGTTTTCTCCTCCCATTCCCCCTTAACAAAGGGGGACAAAGGGGGTTGTTTGAGAAGTTCGGGATGAGGGGTATATATAAGAAAAATGGATCCAAATGTTGCGGATATATTGATTGAAGCTTTGCCGTACATCAGGCGTTTTTACGGCATGACAATAGTAATAAAGTATGGCGGCCATGCAATGGTTGATGAGCAATTAAAGGAAGATTTTGCCCGCGATATCGTACTTATGAAATTTGTCGGGCTTAATCCTGTGGTTGTGCACGGAGGTGGTCCGCAGATAAACCAGGTGCTTTCCCAGATGGGAATAAAATCAACTTTTGTGAGAGGTATGCGGCTTACCGATCAGCCTACAATGGATGTTGTTGAGATGGTTCTCGGCGGAAAAGTCAACAAAGCTATTGTTGCCCAGATTAATCAGCATGGCGGGAAAGCGGTGGGTTTGAGCGGAAAAGACGGAGGACTGATACTGGCTAAAAAACTTCGCATAGTGTTTAAAAAAGATGAAAACACACCGCCTGAAATAATTGACCCGGGGCTTGTGGGCGAGGTTATAAATATTAATCCTGACATAATAACTACACTTACCGGCAAGGGTTTTATCCCGGTTATAGCTCCTGTCGGCGCCGGTAAATCAGGGGAGACTTTTAATATAAACGCTGATCTTGTAGCAGCAAGCATAGCGATGTCACTTTCCGCAGGCCGTCTTATTTTACTTACCGATGTGGATGGCGTTCTAGAAGCTTCCGGAGATCTGATAACGTCAATTGATTCTGTTACTGCCAAAAAAATGATGGATAAGCAGAGTATTTCAGGAGGAATGATTCCAAAAATAGAATGTTCTCTGGAAGCACTGAAAAAGGGAGTTGAGAAGGTTCACATTATAAACGGCAAAAAAAGGCATTCTTTGCTCCTGGAGTTGTTTACCGATAAGGGCATAGGAACGGAAGTAAGGAAGTAAAATCAAGTTATGAATAATGATATAATTGAAAAAGCGGAAAAGTGTATCGTAAATACATATAAAAGGCCATCTATTGTCATAGAGAAGGGTAGGGGTTGCAAAGTATGGGACACCGATGGAAAATCCTATATCGATTTTGTAGCAGGGGTTGCTGTTTGCAGCCTTGGGCATTCCCATCCCAGGGTAGTAAAAGCTTTGTGCAGCCAGGCGGATATTCTTTTTCATGTGTCTAATCTTTATTATACGGTGCCGCAGGTCGAACTTGCTTTATGGCTTGTAGAAAACAGTTTTGCAGACAAGGTTTTTTTCTGCAACAGCGGAGCGGAAGCAAACGAGGCAGCCATAAAACTGGCACGGAAATACTTTAGCACAAACAACGAAAAAGAAAGATACAAAATAATTTCTATGGAGAGGTCTTTCCATGGCCGCACCATGGCAACTTTATCTGCTACCGGTCAGGATAAGGTAAAAAAAGGTTACGACCCTATTCTTGAAGGATTCGACTTTGTGCCCTTTAATGATATTGATGCTTTGGCAAATAAAATTAATTCTTCAACATGTGCTGTACTTCTTGAACCGGTTCAGGGAGAAGGGGGATTATGGAGACCTGCTCCGGGTTATCTGAAAGAAGTAAGAAAGCTTTGCGATGAGACCGGCGCTCTTCTTATTTTTGATGAAATACAAACCGGAATAGGGCGTACCGGAAAACTTTTTGCCTATCAGCATTTTGGTGTTGAGCCGGATATCATGACTTTGGCCAAGGCTCTTGGAAACGGCCTTCCGATAGGAGCGATGCTTGCAAAAGAGCATGTAGCATCAGCTTTCGTACATGGTTCCCATGCCTCTACTTTTGGGGGTACGCCGGTTGTTACGGCAGCTGCGCTTGAAGTATTAAAAGTACTTTCGGAAGAAAAGGTTATAGAGCATTGCGGCAGGATCGGCGCATATTTTATGGAAAGGCTTATGTGGCTTAAAAGCAGGCATAGTTCTATCAGGGATGTGCGTGGGATAGGGCTTATGCTTGGGATAGAACTTGATACTGAAGGAGAGCCGGTGGTCAACAAATGCCTTGAGAAAGGTTTTCTTGTAAACTGCATACAGGGTAATGTAATTCGTTTTATTCCGCCTCTTATTATCAGTAAGCAGGAAATCGACGATCTTGTTTTGTGCCTTGATGAAATACTATAGACTAAAAACCAACCCGTAGAGACGCAAATTCCTTGAGGCGCAAGATTTTGCGTCTTTACATTTTTACTTGATGATATATTGCAGAGGGTGCCTTGAAAAAAGATATATTAACCATATTGGATTTAACAAAAACTGATATTGATTATTTGCTGAACAGGGCTATTGAACTGAAAAAAATGCAAAAGCAAGGTGTTTCATACCGCCCGTTTGCAGGGAAAACTCTTGGTTTGATTTTTGATAAGCCGTCGACACGGACACGTATTTCTTTTGAGGCTGCAATGATTCAGCTTGGCGGAACCCCGCTTTTTATAAGCGCAAAAGATACCCAGATAGCAAGGGATGAACCGATCAGAGATACGGCAAGAGTGCTTTCAAGATATATCGATTGTCTTGCAATAAGAACGTATTCCCAAGGGCTGCTTGATGAATTTGCACAGTTTTCTTCAATCCCGATTATAAACGCACTGACCGATTTGTATCATCCCTGCCAGGTATTAAGCGATATCATGACGGTAGTTGAAAAAAAAGGAAGATATGACAAGATCAAAATATCGTGGATCGGCGACGGAAACAATGTGGCGCATTCATGGATCAATGCAGCTGCTGTTTTGGGCCTTGATCTTGTACTTGCATGTCCAAAAGGCTATTATCCTGATGAAGAGATATTAAAAAGGGCCTTTGAAAGAGGACGCGGAAAAATTAAACTAACATCCGATCCTGTTGAAGCCGCAAGCGATGCAGACGTGTTGTATGCCGATGTATGGGCTAGCATGGGGCAGGAAAACGAACATAAAGAAAGAAAGCTTGTTTTTGAGCCCTATAAATTAAGAGGTAAACTTCTTCAATATGCATCGGAAGATGTCATTGTTATGCATTGCCTTCCGGCACATCGTGAGGAAGAAATCAGCGAAGAAGTACTTGAAGGCCCTAAATCCGTTGTATGGGATCAGTCTGAGAACAAGCTTCATATGACAAAAGCAATACTTGAAGCTTTAATAGGCGGTAAATCGGCTGTTTCATAGATTTTTTTAAACATTTTGTTTTTGGAGAAATAACGTGTCGGATAAAATTAAAAAAATAGTATTGGCCTATTCGGGCGGACTGGATACCTCTGTTATTCTTAAATGGCTTATAGAAACATACCAATGCGAAGTAATTACCTTTTCGGCTGATTTGGGACAGGAAGAAGAGCTTGACTATATAGATGAGAAAGCTAAAAAAACCGGTGCTGCTAAGGTATATATCGATGATCTTAAAGAAGTATTTGCAAAGGATTATGTTTTTCCTGCCTTTCGTGCAAATGCCGTTTATGAAGGCAAATACCTTCTGGGGACTTCTCTTGCAAGACCGCTTATTGCAAAACGCCAGATGGAAATTGCAAAAATCGAAGGGGCGGATGCGGTAAGCCACGGGGCTACCGGCAAGGGCAATGATCAGGTAAGGTTTGAGCTTACATATCTTGCGCATGATCCGGGTATAAAAATTGTAGCTCCATGGCGTGAATGGAATTTAGGATCAAGAACGCTTCTTATGGATTATGCCAAGAAACATGGTATTCCGGTGCCTACTACTCAGGCAAAGCCATACAGCTCCGACAGAAATCTGCTTCATATAAGTTATGAAGGAGGAGTGCTTGAAGATCCATGGAATGCACCGCCGGAAGATATGTTCACTCTTTCCGTATCTCCGAAAAATGCTCCTGATGAACCGGAAACCATAGAGATCTCATTTGAGAAAGGAAATCCTGTTGCAATTGACGGGATAACATATTCTCCTGCCAAACTCTTAAAGGAGCTTAACAGACTTGGAGGAAAACACGGTATAGGAAGAATTGATCTGGTCGAAAACAGGTTTGTAGGTATGAAATCGCGCGGAGTATATGAAACCCCTGGAGGTACAATATTAAGAGCAGCGCACATGGCTGTTGAATCTATAACAATGGATAGAGAAGTAATGCATCTTCGGGATTCTCTGATCCCAAAATATGCAGAACTTGTTTATTATGGTTTCTGGTTTTCACCCGAGATGAAAATTTTACAAAATATGATAGACCAAACCCAGGAATATGTTTCAGGTACGGCCCGTATTGAGCTTTACAAGGGAAACTGCATGGTTCTTGGCAGAAAATCTGATCAGTCCTTATACAGTCATGATTTTGCCACATTTGAAAAAGACAGCGTTTACAGCCAGAAGGATGCCGAAGGCTTTATAAAGCTGAATGCCTTACGTTTAAGGATTCAGAGCTTAAAAAATAGAAATATTACATAAAAGATTGAGGCTTTTTATATGTCGGACAAACCATGGGATGGCAGATTTTCTCAGAAAACAGATAAGATTGTGGAAGCATTTACGTCTTCTATAATGGTGGATAAAAGACTTTATGCCCATGATATAGAAGGAAGCATCGCCCATAGCCGCATGCTTGCAAATGTATCCATAATCACCGGCGAGGAAGCTTCGCTGATAGAAAAAGGTCTTTTAAAGATAGAAAAAGATATTGAAAGCGGTAAATTTGAATATGATGACAGCCTCGAAGATATCCATATGCATATTGAGTCAAGACTTGCAAAAGACATAGGAAAGGTTGCTTTAAAACTTCATACGGCAAGAAGCAGAAATGATCAGGTTGCCCTTGATGTAAGGATGTATTTAAGAGATGAAGTAAACAAAATCATAAGCGGCCTTATTGAGCTGAGAAAAGTCATCATTGATCTTTGCGCAAAAAATACGGATACGATTATGCCCGGCTACACCCATCTGCAAAAGGCCCAGCCGGTGCTTTTTTCTCATCACCTTATGGCATATTATGAGATGTTTTTGCGCGATACCGAAAGGATGCGTGATTGCTTTAAGCGTATAAACGTGATGCCTTTGGGAAGCGCTGCTCTTGCAGGTACAACTTATCCGATAGACCGAAATTATACGGCAAAGCTTCTTGGCTTTCCAAAAGTAACCGCAAACAGCATGGATTCGGTTGCAGACAGGGATTTTATAATAGAATTTATTTCATCTGCCGCAATCTGCATGGTTCATTTCAGCCGGTTTTCCGAAGATCTGATAATCTGGTCATCATATGAGTTCGGTTTTATAGAACTTCCCGATGCTTTTGCTACAGGAAGTTCTATAATGCCGCAAAAGAAAAACCCGGATGTTTGTGAACTGGTAAGAGGCAAGTCAGGGCGTATATTCGGAGATCTTATCTCAATGCTGACAATTATGAAATCCTTACCCCTGTCATATAACAGGGATATGCAGGAAGACAAGATTGCAATGTTTGATGCCGTTGATACTTTAACTGCATGCATTGAGGTTTATACGAGAATGCTTCCTGAGCTGAAAATAAATAAAGAGGTTATGCTTAAAGCATCTTCTTCGGGGTTTCTAAATGCCACGGATTTGGCTGATTATCTGACTATAAAGGGCATGCCTTTCAGAGAAGCACATTCATGCGCAGGAAAGGCGGTTGCTTTTGCTTTAAAAAAAGGAAAAGAGCTTCATGAACTTTCTCTTGATGAGATTAAAACTTTTTCGAATCTTTTTTCAGATGATGTATTTGAAGTATTAACACCTGCCAGCATGATAAACCGGAGAAAATCATCCGGGGGAACTGCTACCGGCAATGTTCTTGCTGCTATTAAGAAAGCAAAAAAAGATATTGCTAAAGAAGCCTGATAAGTTTTCCTTGCGAAGGCCTCAAATTTAACAGCAGGTAAGTTTATACCGCTAATGGTCGGCATGTTGATTATTTATTTATAATTATAAAAGGCATATAAAACGGAAATGACTAGCTTATATAAATTATTTAAATACAATTTAATATTTATAGCCATGGTTGTAATGGTGGTTGTTTTATCAGTGGCCGGCTGCGGCAAAAAAGGCCCGCCATCACCGCCAAGGCAATTGGCTGTTCCTTCTGTAAACAATCTTGAATCTAAAATTGAAGCTAATAATGTTATACTTACCTGGACTGTTCCTGAAGCCAAAGAGAAAGAGAGTCCCCCTATAACAGGATTTGTTATTCGCCAGGCTAAATATCCTCTTTCAGAAGAAATTTGTGAAAACTGTCCGATTAATTATAAGCCGATTGCTGAGGTTGCAGCGGATTTTAATGGAAATGACAGAAAAATAAAATATATTAAACAGCTTGATAAGGGATTTAAGTATTTTTTCAAGGTTACTGCTTTTAGTAAAAACATGACATCAGAGAGCAGAGATTCAAATATAATAAAATTTGATTATTAATACATAAAAACCATTAAAGCGAATATCGAATAACGTACAGCATATTTCGATTTTAGCTATTATGCAATTGGTGCTCGTTGGGAGAATTATGAATCATTTTATTTATCGTGACAAAGAATTGTATTGTGAGAATGTGCCTGTAAGAAATATTGTGCAAAAGATAGGCACGCCTTTATATATCTATAGCCATGCTACACTGAAACGACACTTTAAAGCGTTTAACGATGCCTTTAAAGGTGTAAACAAACTTGTCTGCTTTTCCGCAAAGGCTAATACAAACCTTGCTATATTAAGCCTGTTTTCTAAACTTGGAGGAGGGCTTGATATCGTTTCGGGAGGGGAACTCTACAGAGGCTTAAAGGCAGGATATGCTTCAAACAAAATAGTTTATTCGGGTGTTGGAAAGAGAATAGATGAGATTGATTATGCTCTTAAAATGGGAATACTGATGTTTAACGTCGAATCCATGGAGGAGCTTGAGATTGTAGATCAGAGAGCAGGATTGCTGAAGAAAAAAGCGCCTGTAGCAATCAGGGTAAATCCTGATGTTGATCCCAAAACTCATCCATATATTTCAACAGGTATGAAAAAGAATAAGTTCGGTATAAATATCGAAGCAGCCATGGAGGCATATAAAGTTGCAGCAAAGCTTAAAAATATTAAGGTGATAGGTCTTGATTGTCATATAGGATCACAGATTACCCAAACAGGGCCGTTTAAGGATGCTCTTTACATCTTAAAAACCATGATAAAAGATCTTGCAGCATGTAAAATCAATATAAAATATCTGGATTTAGGGGGAGGCCTTGGAATAACGTATAATGATGAAGAGCCTCCTGATCCTGTAGAATATGCAAATGCAATAAAGGAAGTTATTGGTGATACCAAGGTTAAGCTGATTTTTGAGCCGGGAAGAGTAATTGTGGGAAATGCCGGAATACTTGTAACAAAGGTTCTCTACCGGAAATCAACCGGTGTCAAGGAATTTATTATTGTTGATGCAGGCATGAATGATCTTGTCCGCCCAACTCTTTATGAGGCTTTCCATGCCATAAAACCTGTTGTTGATTCGGATAATGAAGAGATTAAAGCAGACATTGTCGGTCCTATTTGTGAAAGCGGTGATTTTTTAGCTCTTGACCGCAATATTCAAAAAGTTGAACAGGGGGATCTGCTGGCTGTTATGAGTTCGGGGGCTTATGGTTTTGTTATGTCATCAAATTATTGCTCAAGGCTTAAGCTTGCCGAAGTGATGGTAAATGGCGATAAGTTTCAGGTTGCAAGAAAAAGGCAGAAATACGAAGATCTTACACGGGGCGAAATTATCCCTGATTTTTTATAAATGGCAATAAGCAGGATATGAAAAATATACATTTTTTTAAAATGAGCGGAAGCGGCAACGATTTTATCATAATTGACAACAGAGAAAATTTGATTGAAGACAAAGGCCTTGCCTCCTTTATTACAAAGGTCTGTGCGCGAAGAATGTCTGTAGGCGCCGACGGGTTTATACTGATCGAAAATTGTGATTCGGCTGATTTTAAATGGCAGTTTTTCAATTCGGACGGCAGCAGAGCTGAGATGTGCGGAAACGGCGCAAGATGTGCGGCCATGTTTGCCTGCATAAATAAGATTGCAAAACCTGATATGTCTTTTCTAACCGATGCCGGGATAGTGCATGCCCAGGTAACCGATGGCAGGGTGAAAGTAAACATGATGGACCCAACTTATTGTAAATATGATTATCAGATACCTTTAAAAAAAGGTCCGATAACGGTTTCAAGCTTAAATACCGGTGTGCCGCATGTAGTTATCATAACTGATGACATTGAAGGCGCTGATGTTGACGGCACAGGCAGGGAAATCAGATTTCATGAAAATTATGCTCCAGCCGGAACAAATGTAAATTTTATCAGCTGTGTTTCAAACAGCACGATTCATATCAGAACTTATGAAAGAGGTGTTGAAGGCGAAACTCTGGCATGCGGCACAGGTTCAATAGCATCTGCCCTGGTTGCAGCCTGTAAATATAAAGTTGAGTCTCCTATAGATGTAGTAACCAGAAGCAAAGGGGTTCTTACCATTCATTTTAAACAGGATAACGGCAGGTTTTATGATATTTATCTTGAAGGAGATGCCAGGGTAATATACAAAGGTGAATTGGGAAAAGATGCCTGGCAATATTAATATTCAGGCCAATATTCCAATAATTATTTTAATAAAGGGATGGTATTTGTAAAATGATTACGATCGAAAAATCTGAAAGACTGAAAAATCTTCCTCCATATCTGTTTAAGGAAATCGACAGGCAGAAGGATGAAGTTAAAAAACGCGGTGTTGATATAATAAGTCTTGGCGTAGGTGATCCGGATATGCCTACTCCGCCTCATATAATCGAAGCTTTGCAGAAAGCTGCAACAGATCCGCAAAATCATAAATATCCTTCATATACAGGAATGGATGAGTTTAATAATGCGGTTGCAAGATGGTATAGGAAAAGATTCAATGTATCTCTTGATCCCGCCAAAGAAGTCGTAACATTGATCGGATCTAAAGAAGGTATTGCACATATTCCGCTTGCTTTTATTAATCAGGGAGACATAGCGCTTGTGTCAAGCCCGGGTTATCCTGTGTATAATATTGGAGTTCAGTTCGCAGGAGGCAGATCCCATTTGATGGATTTAAAAAAGGAAAACGATTTTCTTCCCGATCTTAGTGCCATTCCTGATGATATAGCAAAAAAAGCAAAACTGATGTTTATTAATTATCCCAATAATCCGACTTCCGCTGTTGCAACGGAAGAATTTTTTAAAGATGTTGTGCAATTTGCACATAAAAACAATATCATAATATGCCATGATGCGGCTTATACTGAAATGGCGTTTGACGGTTACAAGCCGGCCAGTTTTCTTGAAACACAAGGTGCTAAAGAAGTTGGAATTGAATTCCATTCGCTTTCAAAAACCTATAATATGACCGGGTGGCGCCTGGGATTTGCTGTAGGAAGACCGGAAGTGATCGATGGGCTCGGACAGATAAAAAGCAATATAGATTCGGGTGCATTCCAGGCCATACAGATTGCAGGTATTGCAGCTCTTGACGGAGACCAGTCATGTGTGGATGAGTTTAACCTGGAATATACAAAGCGCCGCGATATTCTGGTGGACGGCTTAACGGGACTTGGATTTTCGGTTAAAAAGCCGCGTGCTACTTTTTACGTGTGGGTAGAGGTTCCAAAGGGTTACACATCAGCGCAGTTTACCAGTCTTCTTCTGTCAAAAACAGGTATTGTTGTTACTCCCGGAAACGGGTTCGGTTCTGCCGGAGAAGGCTATATTCGTATGGCTCTTACGGTTGGCCAGGAGAGGATGAAAGAAGTTGTTGAACGAATCCGATCTGTTGAAATTTAAACCTTCGGTTTAACCGGTATTATTGAAGTGGAGAAACACACTGCATATATTTCAGTCGGCTCCAATATCGGTGATAAGCTTTTAAACTGCAAAAAAGGTATAGAAGCACTGACTGATCCGGGGGTTGTTGAAATTATTGCATGGTCACATTTTTATAAGACTTCTCCTGTTGATTATAAGGATCAGGATTGGTTCATAAACGCTGTTGTAAAGGTTGAAACCGCGCTTAAACCTGACGATCTTTTAAAAAAGATGGTTTCAGTCCAGTATAATGCCGGACGAATAGAAGACAAAGTACGATTCGGGCCGCGTGTTCTTGATCTTGATATTATATTATATGACGATTTGGTTATTGATTCACCGAAGCTTACAATACCGCATCCCAGGATGCATAAAAGGCTGTTTGTGCTAAAGCCTCTTTGTGATATAGATTCATCTGTAATTCATCCGGTTTTTAAAAAAGATATAAAATATCTGCTCGACAATCTGGATGATAATGAACAGCAAATAATTAAATATTAACGGTCTGATATAAGTGCGTTAAATTTGCAATGAAATTAATAATATATATTTTACTGATATTTTTTGTATTTAAGATTTTTAAATACTTGGCAGCCCCTTCGGCTCCTTCGGGGAAAAAAGTTTATCGCAAGGCTGATACAAAGGCTGATACAGTGGATGATGTAATGGTAAAGGACCCGGTTTGTGAAGTATATTTTCCCAGACATGATGGTATACATCTCAATTTTGGCGGCAAGGATATGTATTTTTGCAGTCCGGAATGCCGGGATAAGTTCGTCAAGCTGAATTCGAACAAATAAAGTGTGAAGTGCGGCTTAAGGAGGATTTATTATGAAGTTTTTCATTGATACGGCAAACATTGATGAAATAAAAGAAGCAAACAGTATGGGGATGGTGGATGGAGTTACAACCAATCCGTCTCTCATTGCCAGAGAGGGCCGTGTTTTAGAAGAAGTAATAGAAGAGATCTGCAAGATTGTTGACGGACCGATCAGCGCTGAGGTTATAAGCCTTGATGCAAAGGGTATGATAAAAGAAGCGAGCCAGCTGTCATCAATCCATAAGAATGTGGTTGTAAAAATTCCCATGACGGTTGATGGCCTCAAAGCTGTAAGAAAGCTTACGGATGATGGTATAAATACAAATGTTACTTTGATTTTTTCGCCTCTTCAGGCTTTGATGGCTGCAAAAGCCGGTGCTACTTATGTGAGTCCTTTTGTAGGGCGGCTTGATGATATTTCCCATGACGGTCTTTTACTGGTAGAGCAGATTGTAGACATATACGGCAACTATGCTTTCGAAACGGAAATTATTGTAGCAAGCGTGCGTGATCCTCTCCATGTTCTTGAATCTGCTTTACTCGGGGCAGACATTGCTACTATTCCTTTTAATGTCCTGGCAAAGCTTGCTTCCCATCCGCTTACGGATAAGGGTATAAAATCTTTTCTGGATGACTGGAAGAAATCGAAAAAAACAAAAAATTAATATTATTAGGATAATGGCATAATGAATAACAGCAGAATTCTGTATATATTGAAGCATCCAAACAGCTTGACAATATACAGAATGGCCGCAATTCCTGCAATTGTCGTATTTCTGCTGTTTCAAAACAAATATTTTACATTGATTGCGGCACTGCTCTTTAGTGCTGCAGCTATTACCGATTATCTTGACGGTTATCTGGCCAGGCGGTGGGGTCTTGTTTCAAATATCGGCAAATTCATGGATCCCCTTGCCGATAAGCTTCTTATATCATGTTCCTGTATAATGATGGCTTCTTTCGGATGGATACCTGCCTGGGTTGTTTGTATTATTATAGGGCGTGAGCTTGCGGTAACAGGCTTAAGAAGTATTATAGCCGAACATGGTCAGGATGTGGCTGCCTCAAAACTTGGAAAATATAAAACCGGTTTTCAGGTAGCGGCAATTATTCCTCTTTTGACGCATTATCCATATATGGGGATCAATTTTCATGCTATAGGAATGGTTTTTCTCTGGGCAGCGCTTATTTTGACGGTTTGGTCAGGCATGGATTATTTTGTTCATTTCTGGAAACTTTTTAAGGAATAGATTTTGTTATGCTATCAGCGAACACCTTCGCAACTAAGAAAGATCCAAAATTTTTATTGACAAAAAGCATATTAGCTTATACTTAACAAAGCCTGATAGAAACCTGTGCAAGGTAATTATTCATAAACAATATTGTCGCAGGTTTTTATAGTGAGCGGGAATAACTCAGTGGTAGAGTGCGACCTTGCCAAGGTCGAAGTCGCGGGTTCAAATCCCGTTTCCCGCTCCATTTTTTTTGGCGGCATAGCCAAGTGGTAAGGCAACGGTCTGCAAAACCGTTATTCTCCAGTTCAAATCTGGATGCCGCCTCCATAAAAAATATAAGGGCCTGCAATTTTTGCAGGCCCATTTTTTTTGTTATTTGTTGTCAAAATATAAAATATCAGGTTGAATCCAAATTCTATCTTTTGCCGAGAACTGCAAGCGCAGCTTTGGCAAGCGCATCCCATTTCTCATTTTTCCAGATGTCAGTATATCTGCTAAACTGCCGTTCGGTTGATTGTACGGCAAATGCGTCAGGTTCACAGGTTTCTATAATTTCTTTACAGTAGTTGGCAATTAAATCTTTGGAAGTCTCCTCTTTATATTCTTCACCGGCATAGATAGATTCGAGCAATTCCAGCTCCGCAAGGGTTCCGTAAGCCCAGGCAAGATCTTGTCCAGCCAGGGTAGGTAACTGCATATCGATGATTAGTAAAGCTGCATTCCATAACTGGCCATATTTTTCTGCCAATCCTGTCATGCCGTCACCTTTTTCCTGCCTGATTACTGCCAGCATGGAAAGATACTGGGTGATGACCCAGGAGTTGGTTGTATCAGTCTGAAAGGCTTTTCGATAAAACTCGCAGGAATTATTGTAGGCTTGTAATTTATTCGCCTTGTCAGAGAGTTTATGGTAAGCAATACCGATACGTTTTTCGCTGGCAGCACTAACACCCAGGAGTTCGGAACGCTCTTTTGGAGTTGTTGGCACAGTTGTATCATCGAGCCATTCTTTGAGTTCTTTACGGATTGTCTCGCTCAGAACCTTCATTTCCGATGAAACGGTTTCATCTGCACAAGATTCGGATTTCCTGTTATTTAGAAGATCATCAATACGCGCAAATTTGATTTCGATTCTATCGCGTGTCTGCTTATCGCGAAATTCATCTACCTGTTTTTCAAAATTCCATGGTACGGTTGCATAGGTTACGATGCTTGCCCAGTCGTGTGTTTCAGGGCATGATGTTCTCAGACGCTGCCGCAATTCATAAAGTATGCAACGGGGATCTGCGCCCTTGAGCAGACGCTTGTACAACACCTCCGTGCATATGGTCGAGGCACGCATCCAGAGTGGAAACTGGGAGGCGAAAACCCACGGGATTCCGGCTGCATGCAGCTCATGGGCGATACTGCCGCCTAGGGTAAGCACTGAATTTACATTGGCGGAATCACAGGTTGCAAGCGAGAGCACCGTAGGTCGGTTCCGGCCGGTGCTTGTTGTGGCGCGTTCAGGGGTGAGTGCGATGGCAAGGCGTTCGCCATCGACAATATCGATCTCGGCAGGATTGGAGCTGCTGCATAAAGCAAGCCCATAGTGTTTGTCAATGTTATTATCATAAGGAGCGCCATGCGCCAGGATATGTACGTGAGTAAATTCAGTATCGGCGCAGGTAATACGAATCTGATCCAGGGTTGCCTCCGGCAGAACAGTGATCATTTTTTTTACTTCCTTCACCTGATCTTCAACACTGTCCTTGACCTTTACCCATGGAGCAATTGCACGGCGAAGTGCCAACAGGTGATTTTCGGCAGGCACAGTCGCTAATCCGCCAGGTGAGGCAAAAATGAAGAGGATGCGGGGCGGACGATCCCATTTCACCGGCAGCGGCTGGCCGCGGCGGACTTCCCTGGTCAGGGTAATGGGTATATTTGATTGCAGAAAAAGTGGCGAACCGGAGCCTGGAAAACCATTTGGCGCGATGGCTGTCTCGAAGGGTACAAGACCAAGCTCGAAGGCGGAAAGCGAAAGCCGCAGATGCACAAGCTTTCCCCGCTCTGCCCGGTTGTTGCCAAGCTCGGCCAGTAACGCAGGAACCTGGCCAAAAAAAAGACCGATGATCTCACCAAGATCGCGGAGTTCAGCTTCGCGCTGGCTTGGAGCGATAGCATTTCCGCCAACATAATACCTGAGCCGTTCCAGCCTGCTTAGAAGCTGCCGCTGTTCAAAGGGTAAATAAACTGTTACCGGACCGTCGGAGCCGCAGAGGGCTATGTATGGGGTAAGCGGTGAGAGTAGCTGATTGTGAGCCGGGCCTGGCCGCAGGATTTCAAGTTTGATGTTTCGGATTTCAAACATATCTTCACCTCTATCTCTGAAATTGTTTGATAGTCTTTTGTGCCACAGAATCTCCGTCTTTTACTATGTGCACGAGCCGACCGGTTACCTTACCGTTTTCTGCACTGATGCAGACCGCGCTGTTCTGATCAAGCACAAAAGGGGCATCGCTGAAAGAAGCCTTGTCAATGTCATCCATAGTGCAATTTTTAAGCAGGTTAAAAACCGGATTAAAGGAATCTTCGTTTTTAAGCATGTTTTCCGTAAAACTAAGCAGGCGTATCCATGTTCCGCAGTTAAAATAGAAGCGGCCGCCGCCTATGTCTATGGCGCGTTCGAGATGGGTGTGGCCTGTTATTATGAAATGGATATCCGGTCCCACAGTTTTTATTACCTCTTTATATGTATCATCACGGTCAGTTATGGCAAAAGTCCGGTCATCCTTGAGCCAGCCAGTCTGTGAGAGCCCGGCGGAGTGCTTCAGCCTTAGTTATGCCGGTGAACCAGGAGGTCAGCCGGTCCCAGATATACTGAGGAGTGCCAAGAGTTTCATCGTGGCTATCAGTGGCAGCACTACCGGTTTTATATTCCTGTTCAGCAGCAAGCAACATGGCATCGGCTGTCGGAATATTACTGCCTGAGCCATGACGAAGCCCTTTCGTTAAGCTTGGACCGAGCAGGTTGTCCACGGTGGCAGGACGTAAACGATTTTTTGAAGGGGTGTTGAATCCATCGGCGGAAAGACGCTGATCAACTTCCATGCTGCCTTCAACTTTTTCACCGATTACAGGAAGCAGCTTATCAATCTTGCTTATCTGGCCGGGGTCAAGGGCCAACAAAACGCCGACAGCGGCCTTCATCTCAGGTTTCAGAAGATCAATCCAGGGGTAATCAGTCTTTACTACATTCATAACGTCTTTTACCATCTTGGTGCCTGCATTAGGCTCCCATTCGCTGGCTTTGAGTGAACGACCGGCATTTAGCCGCCGGGCGGCTTTAGCAAGGTTTTCATAACGGACATAATTCCAGGCGTCCACCTCATTGCCGTGGGTGCAAAATACCCGCGAGCCTCCCACCAGACAGGAATAGCCTGCTCCCATGCAGGAAAATTCGATACGGGCGCGATATATGGCATTATCTCCGGCAAGCCGTTCGAGTATAGTGCGCTGCGCCACCGGAAAGGATAGCTCAAGATCGTGGTTGCCTATCAGGATAATAAGTGTGCGGCGTTCTGTTTTCACTAAATCAGCCAGGGCATCCCAAACTGTTGAAAAAGATGGGTCTCCCATGATTCTGCGGACAATATTTTCGGCCTTATCAACAGCGATATATCCGCCGCTATCTTCTGCCAGGGTATCGATTACATCACCGTTTAGGATCAGCGCTACCCGGTCGTCCGGCCGTTGTTTTGCTACCCAGCGGATAAATGCCGCCAGGCGCTGTGTTTCACGAAGTATCTGAAAACCGGTTTTACCTCCCATATGGAGATCTGATACAACGTGTATCTCTTCAAATTGAGGTAGTGTCATTTTATATTCTCCTTATGTTTTTTATTATTTTTGTTTGGCCAGGCCTTCAAGCTCTTTTTCTATAGCCTGTATCCATTTTTCCGTTATACCCCTTTTCTCACGCGCCATACCGATCATACGGAGATTCCGGGCAGTGGTTTCAGGCTCCCAGAACTCCCTGACAGCAGCCGCAGCTGAGGCAAGTGCCGCATTTGCCTTTTTTTCATCCATGTTCAAGATCGCAAGCTCAAGCAAAGTGGCATAATCCCAATAGTCAGCCTTGCCTGCCGCTATCCGGCGTTCTGCAGCATAGGTTACTACCGGCAGGAGTTTTTTGCGTTCGGGATCAGGAGGTTCTTTTATCTCCATAAGAGTAACTGCATTTATGCCAGGGTAGGCATCGCGCCAGTCTGTCTCAAAGCCTTTCAGATAGGCATTGATTGCCTTTTCAAGCAGGTCTTTTGCAAGCGTTGCCTCGCCTTTTTCCGATGCTGTGTTCCAGCGGTCTTTGTAAACCCGTCCCAAGATGCCATAGGTTTCACTCGAAGGCCCCCGCCGGGCGATAAGATCGATAAGTTCCGCTTCCGCTTCCTCGCTTCTGCCGGCCCGGTTCAGGGCCAGTGCCAGCTGTTCGCGAATCATTGTGGTTTTGGCCAGTGGCTGGGACATCCGGCTGGCAAGTGCAATCATTTCCGGCCAGGCTTTGATAGATCTGTAAGAAAGAAAAAGATCGATTACCACCCCTCCCTCTGCATCTCTGATGTTTCCAAGCTCTGTTTCGATGAGCTCAAGTGCTGCCATGCCTTCTTTGCGTGCAGCGGCAAGTCTTCCCTTCATGGCAGCAGAGTAGCGGACTCTGTCACGGAATACATCGGTTTTTTCCCGGGCGATGTCCGGTTGATTGCTGATCAGGTCAAAGCTATAAAGGGGACTATCAGTCAAGGGATCTTTGGCATCAATAAGTTTTTTGCTCAGGATTTCGGCATCGGTTTTATTATTCGCCGGTTTTCCGTCTGCTGTAAGTTTGTATGGCACAGCCCTGATAAAGGAGACATCAAAGGGCAAACGGCTACCCTCGGCAAAGATGGGAATAGTTGACCAGCGGCGCGTTGCATGACGTATTCCGAGTTCATAGAAGACATTGGCATTTGCAGTGGTCAGATCGGCAACCGCATACTCGCAGAGCAGTAAGCGCTCAAACATGGGTTTATGTATAATTCCACCGGCCTGCTCTTCATCAGCACGAATTACTTCCATGCCTGCGGCTATAACAGCCGGTATAATGAGTTCTTGGTAAACAGCATCAAAATCGATCAAACGACCGGCCTCGTCATTTTTCCGGCCAAACGGCATTAGTACAAAACAAAGTGGTTTAAGCATGATAACCTCTTTATGAGCGGTTGGAGTATTTGCTGTCAGTTCATTTTCTGCAAAAATAAAGCTTATCGCAAAAAACGATCGGCAGATAATAAGTATTTTCCATGTATGACAATCGGATACAGGAGAGTCAGTTCCAAAACGTCCCATTTGGGCGATCTCAGCGTTGGGCTCAACCAAACTGAAACATTTTTAAAGTGGCTCAAGAGTATAAAATTACAACAGCAAAAATTATAATTATTTATGGGCTGGACTTAATTTTTTATATCGCATAAATATCGGTTTTGTCAAATTTATGTTGTGCAGAAGACAAGGTAACCGCCTTTGGATTTTGACTAAAATTTACTTCAATTATTATTTCTTTATATAGCAATTGTCATAAATCTGTTCCGATTGGATATGGGTACGTATTTTATTCGCAGGAATAGAATCTGACCTTTGTTGACGGTGGCCGGTTAACCCTGCGCCATTCAGATACCATGTTGAAACTTGGTTCGAAATTCTGTATTCGTTTTTTTTAAATATACACTTTATAAATTAACTTAGCGCTTATGCCTTAAAGTCCCCTGTTATCTTTTCATACTCTTCCCGGGTATCAACATCAATTCCGGCATTGGCGTTTTCAATTTCAACCGGTTTTAGTTCTTCTTTGTGCTTTTCAATTATACTTCTTCCCCCACTGTCTCCAACCAGAGCCAATAGTTCATCTTTAAACTTTGCCGGAAAAATAACCGGACCTCCTCTTTTGCCGTTATAAACCGGAACTATGATATTATCGGGATAATCTGTGAAAATATCTATCAGTATGTTGACCATCGCTGAGCTTAGAAATGGCTGGTCGCCGACAAAAAACATGAAAGCATCCGTTTCTTTATCTGCTGCAGTAATTCCAAGTTTTACGGCAGCGCTTTGCCCTTCTTCGGCATGAGCATTAAATATTATCTTATTTAAATATTTTGCCCCTAATTCTTTTATATTTTCATTTCTATAGATAAGTATTACTTCATCAAGATGAGATGATTGTGCGGTTCTTATTATATGTTCAACAAGCGGAATACCGGCTAAAGGCAGAAGAAGTTTTTCTCTTTTCATCCGCTTTGAAAATCCCGAAGCAAGAATAATTCCTGAGATCATAGGCTGTCACCGGATTATGAATAAACTTTGTTATCAGCCATTGCAGCAATAATGCACTTTATGAAAGAAAGATTGTCTGTGTTTTTTAATCTGGCTGAAATGTTTTGCGCATATTTTCTGTTTTGAAGAATTTCAGCTTTATTAAGCAATACATATTTTTCGCATCCCTCAGGCACTCCCTTGAAAAGTCCTGCAGGAGATAATATCAGATTGACTACCGCTTCTTCATCCAGTATTTCTCCAGGCAACCGTTTTACTACATCGCAAAAAATATCAAGACGATGTACAAATTCTTCATTAATCGGCTTGCCTATCGCATCAAGGCCGATAACACCTATTGTTTTTGTAGCATTATCAGGAACCACAGGTTCATAAGAAGCAGGAGCTTTAATGGGTTTTCGCTTTGAACCATCGCATTCAACAAGTATGTAGTCAAATACCTTTTGCAAAAAAAGCTTTTCTATAAACTGACTTGAAGCTCCAGCCAGTTTCTTCACTTTAGCAGTGACTATGCCGGTGCCGAATACAGTGATCGTTTCTTTTTGAGTGTCAGTAAAAATTGCAATATCATCAGTATTATCTACTATCAGCTTGTCGTACTTTTCCCTTTCAGGATCAGGATAGCATATGTGTGTGGAAGTAGTTACAAGAACACGTTTTTTGAAAAACCTGAGCGCCTGTGCAATAGCAAACATGGTTGTTGTTTTGCCTCCTCCTCCCACAAGGCAGACCAACTCCGGTTTATTAAGGCTTATATCAAGCGCTTCTATAATATCCATTTGAGCCGCAATGAATCATTAAAAATAAGGTTCGACAAAAATCAGCATTTTGCCGCCGCATACGTCTCCGCCTTTAGTGCCTAAGTCATCGGTAAGATCCGCTTCTATCAGCGCAGGTTTTTTTTCGGTAAGCAGACAGCGAAGAGATGCGCTGCGGACCTGATTTTCACCGCAGCCGCCACCGATTGATCCATAAGTTTTGCCATCCGCACAGATAAGCATTTTTGCACCTACCTCACGCGGTGTTGATCCTGCTGCCTTAATAATAGTTGCAAGACACACAGGTATGTTTTGTTTTTGAAATTGCGCCAGCTGTTCAAATATTTCTTTATCGTTCATTTCATACCTCTTATGGCATTGCTTAAAGCCTTAGCCTGGTCTACTCCCTTGCGTCGCACACACACAAGCTCAGCTGTTATGGAAAGAGCGATTTCTTCCGGTGATTCTGCGCCTATCGGAATCCCGATCGGAGTGCAGATATCTGCCAGCCTTTCTTTTGGTATCCCTGCTTTTTCCAGCATTTCAAGAACAAAGCTCACTCTGCGGCGGCTCCCGATAAGTCCTACATAAGCTGTAGGGTGAAGAATTATTTCCTCAAGGCATTCTGCGTCATGCTCATGCCCTCTTGTGATAATAACTACAAAGGAAGAATTGTGTATCGGAATACGGCGAAGTGTGGTTATAAAATCATCAGCAATTACCTCGCATCCCGGGAAACGGGGCTGGTTTGCAAAGTCAGGCCGGTCGTCTATCACTGTAACGGCAAAGCCGACCTGTTGCGCAAACTGTGCAAGAGGAATTGCTATGTGTCCTGCTCCGCATATTAATAGTTGGGCACTTGTAGATATAAAATCAAAAAAAACAGTCAGACCGGCTCTTATTTCTACAAGTTTCTTTTCCTGCTGCGTGAAAGCTTTTAAGGCAATGTCACAAATTAATTGGCCGGTTTCTTTGTCTTTTATTTCTCCTTCCATTGTCCCGTCTTTATATATAATAGTCTTTGTGCCAGGGGAAATACTATTATCAGAAGAAGAAACCACGGTTGCAAGACAAAATATTTCTGCTTTTGAGATAAGGTCGTTTATTCGAAAAATTATATTCATAGATACCGTCACTTTTAGAAGTTATAGTTTTAGCGGGTTTTCTCATATTCCTCAAGCACTGCATGCAATATTTTTATGCTTGAAAGAGGGCAATCATGCTGTTTGCCGAGCAAGCCTTCAAATGGAGCTAAAATATCATCTTCGGTCAACATTTTCGCCTCTTCAATGGTTTTATCTATGGCAAGAGTTGTCATCATGCTTAATTCTGCAACTGTACTTTTGCAACCATTTGATTGAAAACGCATTGCAAAGATTTTCCCTTCTTCTACAATTATCCAGAGTTCTGCAATATCGCCACATGCCGGATCTTTTGCGAAAACATAAACATCTGCAAGTCCTTCGCACATATCACCGAAATTGCGCGGGTTTTCAGCATGATCTTTTATCAGCTCAGCAGCACTCACAGGTGCTGTTTGATCTGAATCTTCTATGAATTTTCTATTAAGCACGCAATCATGGTGTTCATCCATTTGAAATATATTTCCTGATAAATATTTTTAAACAGTTTATATCTTTTTGATGATTTCTATAAAAGCTTCCAGGTTTTTCAGATTATGGCATGGAAGAAAATAATCAATATAGGGCATAGCCGCCGCCATACCCATACATAGTGGCTCATAATTATCGTATTTCAGATTTGGATTAAGCCAGATAATCTTTTTAAAACCTTTTTTAAAAATAATCATCTGTTTTTTCAGCATTTCAACATCACCCTTTTCCCAGCCATCGCTGAGAATTACAAGGATTCTGCTTTTTTTTTCTAAGTTTTCCCCCATAAATATCATTAAAATCACGAAAAGATCCGCCTAAATTAGTACCGCCTGACCAGAACAGGACGTTGCGCGAAAGCATGGAAAGAGCAACTCTTATAGAGCGGTAGCTAAGCAGATCGGTTATTCGTTTTAGCTGGGTGCCGAATACAAAGGTCTCGGTATCTCTGATATGTTTTTGCATCTCATAGATGAATTTGATTAAAAAAGTGCTGTAAATATCCATTGAGCCGCTGACATCGGCCAGAACTACCAGTTTTGAGTGTTTCGGCTTTTTTTCTTTTTTAAAAATATTAACAATTTCTCCGCCTTTTTGCCTGGACTGGCGTATGGATTTGTTAAAATCTATGATTTTCCCTTTATAACTTGACTTAAACCTTCGCCCTCTTTTTTCCTTTATTTTAATTCGCAGCGTTTTGAAAAGTTCGTCAAAAACTAAAAGTTCTTCAGGCCGGACATTTTCAAAGTCTTTCTCCTTTAGAGTATCTAATAAAGAATAAGTGGGCAGGGATACAGCTTCGGATGGCGGTTTATTTTCTTCTTCCCGGTTTTCTTCCGATTTTTCTTTTTCATCCTTTTTATCAGCAGACAGTTTTGCCTCAGCGTATTGTTCACCATCCTTAGTTTCGGAATTATTTCTGTGTATGCTCAGTAAATCATCTTCCTTTTTCCAGAACTGATCAAAAAGCTGATCAAAAACGGGAAAGTATTTATGGCTTACCAGCATTGTTGTTTTAAGAGCCATATAAAATTCAAAGCGGCTTTTAATATCAGCATGCTTTATGGCAGCCATTGCGTCAAGTTGATTCGTCATATGAACGGGAACCCGGTTAATGCGCAACAGATCGGCAAATATAATAATACGTTTAATCAGCTTTTCGGAGCGTTGCTGATAGTCCTTTTCGTCAAATTCCCTGTTAACCTTTTTTATTGTAACTATAGGAGGTTGAGCCAATGTTTATTCCTCAGGATCGGCTTTGGACTCTATCAATATTTCGGTTTTCATATCCTTAAAACGTTTAACATCTTCCTTGAATTTAAATAAACATCCGCAGGTCAGATCCATAACCTCTTCATCAACATCTTCTTTTTCAAGAATGGTTAATGCCTGGGACCAGTCTATGGTTTCGGAAACACCCGGACGCTTATAAAACTCCTGATCTCTTAATTTTGCCATGATCCCGGCAATTTTTTTGGCAAGATAATCGTTTATGGCAGGAATTTTTGTTTTAATGATTTCCATTTCCCTTTCCGGATCAGGATAATCAATATAATGATAAAGACAGCGGCGCTTAAGCGCATCATGAAGCTCACGCACCTGCTCCGGGTTCCCCCTCAAGAAGCAAGGGTTTCTCCATTGCAAGTGAGAGGTATATCACAAAGGCAAGCTGATCATCGCAAATATAAGAATTTTCTTTCATTGCCTTTTTAATTTGTTCTGTTGACAGTGGTTTTTCCATTACAACCTTATTTATGAGTCATCAGCTTTAATTAATAATAACTATCTGGCTATGTTACTAATCTTACCCATCTGAAAAAGTCAACATTTTTCAGGATTTTCTATTCGGGTGAAAAACTGCTTTTATCCGCCCCGCAGACAGGACATACCCAGCCATCCGGCAGATCCTCGAACTTTGTTCCCGGTTTTATTCCGTTATCCGGATCTCCGGTTTCAGGATCATAAACATATCCGCAAACCGAACAGGTGTATCTTTTTGCTTTATCATCCTGTTTCTTTGCTTTTGGTTCCTGTGCCTGGTATGTGGGCGCATTTTTCGGAGATTTGCCTCCTTTGACCAAATGATAATATGCATAAGTCATAGGTTCTTCATCATTTATGATATCGCAATTTTTTATCTCTCCCAGAAAAATCCGGTGTGTGCCGCAGTCCAGCTCTTTGATAACCTGAGCCTCGATAAAAGCCACACAATGATCGGTAACAACAGGTACGCCGGTTTGCCCGGTTTGATAATTTATGCAATCGAATTTATCCGTTTCGCGGCCGCACTTAAAACCGAAACGTCCGATAAATTCCATGGGTGCTGATACAGACAGCATGGATACGGAAAATTTACCGCTTTCTTTAATGAAATCATGCGTGAGGTTCTGCTTGTTTATGCTAACCGCAATTGTTGGAGGTTCCGATGTTACCTGAAAAGCAGTATTTGCGATCTGACCGTTAAGCTTATCGCCACTTAAAGAACTTATCACATATAAACCGTAGCTTAGCTTGTAAAGAGCCGATTTGTTCATAGATTATGTCTCCTTTAGTTATTAAAATACGATAAGAATATTGGATGAGAGGTTTATCATTGTAAAATGCATAATCGTATCTGTAGCCTTTTTGCGATCTGTTATGGCATCAATGTCATAACTTATTGTATATGCAAATAATCCATATTATTTTATTGTCTTAATTTCTTGATAAGCATATGAAATTTTGAGTTTATATCCCATAAAATTATTCGGCAATCTTTTTTTAAAAGAGTTTCAAAGAATTTGCCTTAATTGGTTATTGGCATCAAAAATCAATAAAGGATGCTGATGGGATTTTATATGATGAGAAAATGAAACAGCAGTTTTGCAGTGCAAGATAATTTATCGGTTTTTATACTAAAAAATGCTGTCCCGTTTTATAATTAAAAGTGAATAAAAGGGTATAAATGAAAAAAATTAATATCGAACTAAGATTGTTTATAACTTTAAAACAATATCTGCCCGAAGGATCATCAGAAGGAAGGGCTGTTATGTCTTTTGATTATGGCTCAACAATTGGAGATATAATAAGCATCTTAAATATACCGGTTGATCAGCAGAAGCTTATATTAATCAATGGTGTATCTCAAGGGATATCCGATGAGATTAATACCCGTGTTTTAAATGACGGAGACATTGTAAGTATGTTTCCCCCTGTAGGCGGAGGATAATTATTCCTTCAGCTTTTTCTTCCAATTATCTGAAAAAGGATGTTCAGGATTAAATGAATTTATTTTCTAATGATTTTATCAGGGCTTCAGGCCTTCTCTGAATTTCAGCGATATCTGCCGGGAAGATTGTGATTATACAAAGCATGAATGTAGTAAGAACATTATTATGTTTTGTTATGGCAACAGTGTCATAACATATTGTTTATTCAAATAAAAATTGTATAAAATTCTTGACAATTGACTATAATAAGTTAAATAAAGTTGTAGACTATCTTAAAGGAAATGTTCCACTTTTAGTAAAGTATAATCACATCTTTCAACATTCAAGAAATAGGAGCTTGCTAATGGATAAAATTTTAAGAATTAACATGGGCGCAGAAGGCGGTCCTTCTTTTGCAATAAACTCTCTTGGCGATTACGCAGGACTTGGAGGAAGAGCCATGACCTCCGCTATAGTTTCAAAAGAAGTTCCTCCCTTGTGTCACCCTCTCGGTGCTGATAACAAGCTTGTAATTGCTCCGGGTCTTTTGAGCGGATCACTTGCTGCGATGTCTGGCAGAATTTCAGTAGGCTGCAAAAGTCCTCTTACCGGTGGTATAAAAGAATCAAATTCAGGAGGACAACCCTCACAGGTTCTCGGAAGACTTGGATATGCGGCTATTATTTTTGAAGGAAAGCCTAAAGATGATACTCTTTACAAAATTATCATTAATAAGGACGGAGTAAAAATAGTTGCGGACAACAGCCTTAAAATGCTTGGCAATTATGATCTTGTAGACAAGATAAAAAAAGAATTTGGTGACAAGATCTGCTGTATATCGATTGGTCCTGCAGGAGAAATGAAAATGTCGGCAGCTTCTATTGCCTTTACCGATATGGAATTAAGGCCTACCCGTCATGCAGGCCGTGGCGGTACAGGAGCAGTAATGGGATCAAAAGGTGTAAAAGCTATTGTATTAGATGATGCCGGAATGCCGAACAGAGCGCCGAAAGATCCTGAAAAGTTCAAAGAAGCCAATAAAAATTTTGTTCAGGGACTTAAAAAACATCCTGTAACAGGTGAGGGCTTGCCTGCTTTAGGAACAAATGTACTTACCAATATAATCAATGAAGCGGGAGGATTTCCTGTAAACAATTTTAAATTTGGAAAATTTGAAGGTGCTTCAAAAATCAGTGGTGAAACGGAAGCAGCAAATGAGAGCGCCCGCGGTGGTATTGTAACTCATGGTTGCCATAGGGGCTGCGTTATCAGATGCTCAGGAATTTATAATGATAAGGACGGTAATTATTTAACAAAGCAGCCTGAATATGAAACCGTTTGGGCGCATGGAGCAAATTGCGGTATAGACGATCTTGATGCGATTGCCATGCTCGACCGTCTGGATGATGATTTTGGTGTAGATACCATAG
The DNA here is from genome assembly GCF_051233685.1 of Desulfobacterium sp. N47. Taxonomy (NCBI): domain Bacteria; kingdom Pseudomonadati; phylum Thermodesulfobacteriota; class Desulfobacteria; order Desulfobacterales; family Desulfobacteriaceae; genus Desulfobacterium; species Desulfobacterium sp. N47. Next base: position 13,535 of record NZ_JBAMMY010000117.1, on the reverse strand, counting down.
AAATGGGAGCAACAATCGCAGTTGCAATGGATGCAGGTCTTGCAAAATTCGGAGATGCCCAGGCTGCCATAAATCTGGTTAAAGAAGTTGGAAAAGGAACTCCGCTTGGCCGTATACTTGGAAACGGAGCTGCAGTTACAGGCAAAGTATTTGGTGTGGAAAGAGTTCCTGTTGTGAAAGGTCAATCCATGCCTGCTTATGATCCACGGGCTATTCAGGGTATGGGCGTTACTTATGCAACAAGCACAATGGGTGCAGACCATACGGCAGGTTATGCTGTAACCGCAAATGTTCTTGGAGTGGGAGGAAAAGTCGATCAACTAAAAGCAGATGGCCAAATAGATCTTTCAAGAAATCTTCAGATAGCAACAGCTGCTGTTGACTCTACAGGAATGTGTTTATTTATAGCCTTTGCTATTCTGGATCAGGCTGATACTTTCCAGGCACTGCTTGATGTTCTTAACGGTTTTCTGGGTACGAACCTGACAGGAGACGATGTTGTGGCTCTAGGAAAATCCGTACTTAAGAATGAAAGAGACTTTAATGAAAAAGCCGGTTTTACTTCAAAGCATGACAGGCTTCCCGAATTCTTTAAAAACGAACCGCTTCCGCCGCACAATACAACTTTTATTGTAAAAGATGAAGATCTGGACCAGGTTTTTAACTGGTAATTTGTTTTTTCATAAAATAAAGGGAGAGGCTTATAAAGTTCTCTCCCTTTTTGCTTTATCGATGAGTCTTAATCCATAAGGAAAATATGTACCTGTTATAAAAAAAGGTTATTGCCTCATATGAGTTTGCATCTTCCACACCTTATATTAAGTTGTGAGCAAAATAGCATTTTTCCCTTCCACCAACTGCTTCAAAGCGGCTTTATAATAAAAGCAACAGTCGGCTGCAATATCAGAGAATTTTTATGTAATAAACAACTTGTTGAAAATGATTATCTTGACAGCAGGATACAGACAATCTTTCTTGATGGAAAACCGGTTGATGATGTTGATTCGGCAATAGTAAAAGACGGATCAACTCTTTCACTTTCCGCTGCAATGCCAGGGCTTGTGGGTGCTACATTAAGAAAAGGCGGATTCTTTGCCGCAATGAGAACATCTATTTCCTATCTGCCGGGCAATGCCGACCGTAATTTATATGAGGGCAAAGTAATCATAAAGCTGTTTAACCTGGTATCAAAAGAATTAGGACCGGAATTTTTGAATCGTGGGATCATAATTGCCGGTCATACATTCTCTGATCTAATAAAATCAAACAGCGATATAATTGCCAAAGGATTTATATCTGCTATACAGGATGGGAAACAAATGGGGAAAGACATTTTTTTTAAAGTAAAATGGGAAGAAAAAGATGAAATTTTTCTTCAAATTACGTCTTTATAACAAATCTATCAAATGCTTGTCCTGATTTTGAGCCGGTCCAGTATGGAGCGGGTTAGGGTTCGGGCGCATGGAAGCATCCGTAATATCTGAAAATTATAAGTTTGAAATAATAAAATGCTGTTTAACGGCAGGGGTTATCTAAGGCGCTTCAGGTTTTTAAGCGCATGTTTTTGCAGCTTCCTGTTAGGCGCACTATTTGAAACAGTTTCAAGAGTTGATATATATTTGGCTTGCCCTGATGCTCCAAGTGCATTGCAAAGCCCGGCCATGGCGCTAACATAATCCTTGTCATTCGAAGAGCTGTTGTATCCTTGCAGAAGTTCATCATTTACCACATCAAGGATCTTCTCGTCGTTTCTATAATGTTTTGCAATAATTTTAGCTGCTTCTTCTTTATCTTTAAAATTTGAGGATCTCAGCATACCGGTAACATCGTCAGGGCTATCGCTTGTCTTTGAAGCAATTGAAGATATTGAAGATGATAGCCTGGAAAAAAGTGCCGATCCTCCTGCAATTAAACCGCTGTCGCTTGTTTTTGAAGAGCTTCCCGATGAGGAGAGGGCCTTATCTAAATCTTTATCCGTAGTCGCTGCTTTTTGCGCTACCGGCTCAAGATCTCCTGCTATATTGCTGACAAGCTGTCCGTAAGAAATAGAGTTTGGGGATTCTTCCTTTAGTATATCACCCTCTGCGACTTTATCCCTTACAGACGTAATTTTTATTTTACCTGTTTCTATGCGCTGGACGTCAATTATTGCACCGGTTTTGGGGTGTTTAATTACTTTTCCCTCTTTATAAACTAAAAACTCCATATCCTCTTTAACACCGGCCATCTTTCCAAGGTCAATGGTGACTTTTAATCCGGATCTATTTACAATATAACCTTCCAGCGGAAAGTTTTTTATTATTTTTCCGGACATCTGAACAACCAGATCCTGAAGCTTCACAGTTGTGGTGCTTTTCACGTTTTCGGCTGCAATTATGGAAGCAGTTTGCACATCGATTATTCTTGCATTTATTTCAATTATATTCTGAAGTTTCATAACAGAACCGCTTATTATGGTTTGGGCCCCGAGAAATTTTCCTATCTTAGTTGCAGTACTTGCATCCACAACACCGGACATCGACAGTTTTTGTTCATCTAATAATTTTTTTAGTAATCCTCTTTCGATGACTTCAAAACGTCCTGATTTAACAAGGGCTGTTGTAAACCACTCCGCAACTATTACACCCATATCCTGAGTTTCAAAACCCTGGCCCTCAAGCTGAAAGTCAAGGACAGCAATCTTGGTTTTCTTGAAATCAGAAGATGCTGCCAATACCTGAGATTGAAACATTAACAAAATAATTGATATGATCAAGAATGGGGGAATGATTTTTTTCATAGGGATATTAGAACTATTATTTTAATAATTTAATTGGTTTTTATGCAATAGGGTGGAAAAAAGAATCCAAAATAAAAAAAGGAACCAACTCAAAAGAGCTAACTCCTGTTTTTTATCAGATAAATTGGCGTCCCCAACGAAACTCCTGATTTATCCGTCTTTTATCATTATACTCAAAAAGGGCTATAAACATTATGAATTCTATCAAAATAACAGAACACACTCCATGCATGTTTGTAATTCCAAATAACATAACAATATAATAATTACAGTATATTATCAAACCACTATACCGAAATCCTGCTTTAATTATCCATATCCGCTTCTTTCCACTCTATTTCCAAAACTAATCACTAAATCTTAAGACACAAAAAAAGTGGTTGTAAAAAACCAGTATAACACGGGAAGCAGAAAAAAACGGCTTATTGGTATCATAATATATTAAATACATTATATATTATACACACTAAGGAGGCAAGCATGAAATTTATTAAGTTTTTATTGTTGGCGGTAGGCACGTTCGTAGTGCTCGTAGCCCTGCTGTGGGTAGTAATCAATTTATGGTGGCTCATTCTCGCTCTAGTGGCATTGTTTATTGCTTATGAGATTACGTGTGAAGGCGATAAGGAAGAAACTTGTGAGGAACATAAAGGTAAAAATACTACATCATAGCATCCTTAAACAGTTATATTGACAAAGAAAATACAATTTACTGTACCGATAAAAGATGCTATACGTTAGCTGGACAATTTGGTATACTTGAATGATAACTTATTTATTATATTACTATTATTTAGCATATGAATTCTAAAAAATTTGACCATATACAACTTAAATCCGAAACTTATCTGGAACAGATAATTCATTTTGCGGAAAGTCTGCTCGGTGTTAAGTTCCACTCCACAGGTGATAAGAGATATAGCGCCTACTGTCCCTTCCATTCCGACAATAAAGACAGTTTCAGAGTGTATGTTAATGGCAAAGATGAAGTCCGGTTCCACTGTTTCGGTGCTTGCCATAGTGATTGGGACATCTACGAAATCATTATGCTTAGAAATAAATGCGGTTTCAAAGAGGCACAGAAGGTATGGTCAGAATATTTGGGGATTAAGGATTTTTCTCCGTTTAATGGAAAAAGTTCGCATATTCCAGAACCTGACACAGAGCATGAACCTGATGATGATGTTTCATTTGCAGAACCGGAAGTTGATAATGAAATTATTACCGCATTGGATGAAGGAGCCAACTTTTACAATAAACTTTTGCTGTCAAATGAAGAAAAGTTCAAAGACATATTCGCTTATCTTCTCCGCCGGGGCGTCGGAAAAGAATTAATCAGCAAATTTAATATTGGCTACGCCCCTCCGTATTCAGATGAGCTCTATGAAGGCAGAGCCTTAATTTATAACTTTCTTTCCCGATTTGAAGACGACTACAAAACATTTAATCCCTTTTTCAAAGCAAGTTTGGTACGGCTCTTAAACGATGAAACCTCGAAAGCATACTTTTATTATCGAAGTCAAATCGACTTCTCCAAAAAGGACATGTTTTCCAACAGCAATGGAGATTACTTTGCCGGTAAAATTATATTTCCGATTTACAATATAGATGGCAGTATAGCCGGTATTATAGGCAGACGCCCTGATAATCGGGGTATGCGTTGGATGAAAACAAAAACAGATACTTCAATGAGTACAAAGAGCTGGCTGTATGGCATTGATAAAGCCAGTCGATATATCAAACAATATCGAGCGGTCATTTTGGTTGAAGGCATTTTTGATTATTTTGCATTTTACAATATACTACAAGACCAGGAAAAGCCAATAGTACTTTCGACCCTGGGTTCACATCTTACAAAAGAGGCGCTGAACATTCTCAAAAGCCTTGGTGTCAAACACTTTGTGGTTGCGTATGATGGCGATGAGGCAGGAAGAAAAGGTATCTTAAAGATTGCCTCAGAAGTCGAGGGAAAGGTTTATTTTCTTGGCGGGCTGAAAGAAGGGCAAGACCCGTATGATATGCTAAAACACGCTGTAAACGCAATTAACGGCTTTTCACTGGATAGATTGATGACCTCTGCATCGAAAATGCAGGAGAAAACGGACAAGCCTGTAAACATCCACATTATGTCTAGAGGTAGTTCAAAGCGTAGCGATGTTGTTTTCGAGGCAACAGATACAGGAAACACATATGATTTTTTAAAGGGAAAATCTGATGCAAAGGAATTTATTTATGACGTTAACGACTTCCTGCCTCTTCTGGCTTATGACCACAGCAATAAGGTGATGCTGGACGAAAATCTTCAACAGATAATTAAACTGCTCGAAGCACGCCCTGAAAAGCCAAAGTCAGAGAAGGTTTTTACTATACCTGTAAATTTCTTAAAGACGGAAGGATATGACGATTTAGGACAAGCGTTAATTCTCTGGATAAGACTTGTAATCGAACAGCAAACAAGAAAGCGGAAAATTGCCGAAACAGATGAGACATTGGCAGACTGGTTGAAAACATCACGGCAGACTATCAGCAAGCACAAGACCAGGCTCAAAAGTCTCGGTTTTCTGAATATCGATGCAAGTAAAAAACTTCAAAAGTTATCCGTTCGGTATTTTTCTAAGGAAACCGTGTATACTGAATAAACTATTTAGTATCACCATCTATACAGCATTCCGTTTTATATTCTTAAAGGGGAGCGGTATGTCTGAAATAATGAAAATATATAATGGTATATAAGAGTTATCGGTGTTATTTATAGTATGACCTGTAAAGTGCGGATTGATTTATCATCGACAGAAAAAGAAGTCTGGATACTGTTGAATAGGCATACAGGATAGTTGGGATTTTCAATATATGATTATCGCTAATGGAACAAAAAATGAAACTCCTTTTGTCATAATTATGATTATCTGAAAACAGATTATCAAACATTTTCGTGGAAACTATTAGATTTTTATCGCAAATTATAATAGTAACTTATGGTAGTTGATCGGAAAAGAATTTATCATTAAAGAATATTTTTTTAATACTTGAAAGGAGGATAAAATGGGGAAAACTGTTTTTTGGACTTTCATGTTACTTGCTTCGACTTGCATATCATTTTTTGTCGGCTCAACTTCATGTTGGGGAAAATCCTTGTATGCTACCGAATGCTGTCAAACATACAATGGTCCCAATAAAAGTAGTGGTTTCTTTTTCTTTTCACATTCTGCCCAGAAAGCACTTACTTTGGATGATAGAGAAAAATATGAAATCGTTAAAGAACAAGGAGATTGGGTACAAGTAGATGTTTTTGGTAAGACACCTTGGGTTGAAAAAAAATGTATGACTAGCCAGCTCACATATAATAAAGAAACACTTAAGAAGTATGCTCTCGTGTGTAGAACAAAAGAACAATACAATGAATATGTTAAAAACAGAAATAACAAAGCATATGCAATGAGTATGTTGGCTACAGGCAAATGCTTGTGTAATATGACTAATGCAGAAGTCCGCGTGGAAATATTGGAGGGCATATTCCCGAAGGTTAAAGTTAAAGTATATTGGGGCGATGAAATATTTATTGGTTGGACTGAGCCAACAATGATTAACTGATCAAAGTTGTTGCAATCACAAAAAATTCATGTAATCAAAAGAACTAGTATCTCAACTTTCTAAGAAAAGAGGCGAAAGATAATGATAAAAAAAGTGATGCCCAACCAAATCTATATATTATCCTGGATCATATTATTAATGGAAGAAATTATATCTAAAATTATGTAATGATATATAACTGTTATTGGTGTTATGTATAGTATAAATTGTAAAGTTATGTTTTTAGGCATATTAATTGTTAACCGTTAAAAGGGGGCCAAAATGATACGAAGAGTTCTGGTTGGTTGTTGTGTTGTCCTATTGCTTGTATCTACTTTTGCCTATGGGCAACAACCAATCCAAAATGAACCTGTTACGAAGTTGGAGCAATTTCTGGCTAAGAAAGGGAAGCTAATCATAAAGGATACGCATGAAGCTGGTGTTCTTAACGGGCAGTATGGAACAAAAATAACTGTTGACGCAATGACGATTTATGAGCCCGGTAAAGAAACAGACAAAATTAGTGGGCTTCGGATTGAAGTTCGTGAAGGAGGCAGGCTTGAACGGAGTAATACCTCCTTTTTGGATATGGACGAAGTAGAAAGTCTTTCTCAAGCCATTTCATATATGATAACACTGTTAGGAAAGTGGCAAGGCATTAACCGAGAGTATACAGAGGTGATTTTCTCTACAAAGGGGGATTTTATTCTGGGTATTTACCAGAAGGGCACCAAAGTAACGGCTTTTTCTAAGAGTGGCATAATAAGCCCAGCAAGCTGCTATTTTGCCACGAGTGACTTGTCAACACTTAAGGTGATAGTCGACAAAGGCAATTCTCTGTTGGCTCAATGATAACGATCGCATCAACTTGGTCTGGCAATTTCGCTGCGCTCCATTGCCAGCCGGTTACGAACTCGTTATACATGGAAGGTAAAAGATGACAAATAGTGAAGTTTTCGGAATTATTAAATTTTTTAAGGATGATGAATATCTATCCCAATTATGTGGAGGAAAACTTTTCTGCAATACGCCAGAGTTTTACCGACTTCATAATGAAATAGGCATTTCGGACCGTTCTGAAGGCTGTACTTGGTCCTTTAGGCAAAGTCGTGGTGATACTGGTGCAAAAATCGTAGTTGGTGGCCATTCGATAGGAACATTGGCTAATATCACTTTTAGATCTACTGGAATGAAAGATGGCTGGCTACATTGTTGGACAACCTTGGTAATGCCCCAAGATGAAGCGGAACTCGAGATTTTAGTAAATGACATAAAGCGCATCAGGAGTGAGTTCGGGCTCAATTATGCTTATATACCACCAGCCAATATTAACCCTTTTATAGAATACATAAAAACCTTGACCACTCATGAAGTTTCAGCTGGCAACATTACGTACAGTGAAAAACAAAGAGAGTGGTCTCCAATATGTAAGAGTACAAGTTACCAATACCAACGGGAGTTCAGGATTTTAATCGGAGAATGCCAGGAATTATCTACAGAACCGCTTATTATTCAAAATCTGAAAGACTTCGATGATTTTATTATGAAAAATATCAGCATAGAAATTTCAAGTATTGATGGTGAATGGATATGGTTTGGAATTAATGGCACCCGAGATATTGTTCACAATAAAAAAAGGACTGAGATTACAGTCATATAAAACAATACGTTCAAACAAGGTATCAACGGTATTAAGTGCAACGGCAAAATGTCGCTACGCCATATGCCGAGCGTTTACTCTCTTTCAACCTATCATCCTCAATTCTGATGATTATCCACCATTAAGACTTTACAGGTGTTATCTAAATAAACTCTTGCAACTGGGCTTTGCTATCGTCATGAATATTTCTGCGCTTGTGAAGAACTACCATTATGGTCATCTTATTAACAGCCTGCCGATTATGTCCATAAAAACCATTCCTCATCAATAAAATAAAAAGTGTGTGTGAAAACCACCCGCAGAACCATAAATACAGACATTCTCCCATCTCAGTTAGATCGTAATAGTATAGTAGTAACATGCTAATTTAGCATACAATCACTATCCCATCCCTCTATCCCTTTCCATAAAAACGATCTATCCTTAAAGCCAGTTTTCTTGAGAACAAAACCCCCCATAAAACAACCGGAAATAGCTGTTATTATAGGCAGTAAACCCTTGTATTAACGAGTAGCTTCAGGAAACCGATGTTGTGAAGAATTGGATATTGTTCCAGTATCCCGTGCTTTACGATTTAAGGAATAAAAAAGGAAAGAGATAAAGCATAGGAAATATTTGAAACAATGTTATGTGAATTTGAATAGAGGTAAACGGGATGCTAAATTAAACTTAAAGATAGAATGTGCAATACAAAATAATAATATAATAATTAAAGTATCATATAAATGTTATGCCAGTATGCCGTCCCACAGAACAGCGTTTTCCCTTCCAGCATCCCGTCCTTCAACCCATCCCTTTGCTTTCCAGCACCACAGAAAAAGCAGTGATAAAAATTCAAAGCAGCACAAACAAACAGTTAAAACATCGTTAGAAGCACACTTGTATTCAGTTTATCCTTCACATAATATCTGTTAAAGTCGTCTACTCTTTATTTCCGTTGTTGTTATGCATATTCAGGGACTTTATCAACAAAGTGAAGATTTATAGGCCGCCGGTGGAAATTTCCACTAAAAAATGAGAGCTTATAGTACATATCAAAGGTTTTCTGGCTGGCGGATATCCTGTTATTATGGAAAGATATACCAAAGCGAAAAAGGCTTATTATACCATCCCATAAAAATCAATATCTGGTGATTTTAGCTTATCTATGATATTGAACACTTAATTTTTCAATTTGTACTTGCCACTAAACTGTGGCAAGAATGGCCCATTTTCTAAATCACTTTGGTCAACTAACGTGTGGTGTATTCTAAATGACTCTCTTCGCAGGCAGGAAAAAATGATACTAGATAACGAAAACAATAACTTTAAAGTTCATGAATGGATTTCGGAATACACTGAAAACGGGAAACTGGATATTGTGACAGGCTATTTCACTATTGCCGCACTTGCTTATTTATCCGAGAAGGTAAATTCTAAAATCACGGACTTTCGATTCATCCTTGGTGATATTGTAAATGTTACTCCAGAAGAGAACCGACCTCTTGATTTATTAAATGAAAATATAACAATTGAGGCTGCTTTAAAATTGAACAAACTTTCCAGAGAAGCCGTTCGTTTCCTAAAACAGGATAAAGTTGCCGCTAAAACCCTGGAGCCCAATTTTTGCCATGCCAAAAATTATCTTTTTTCACCTGATAAAAATGATGACAGGAATAAGTATTTTATCTCAGGTAGTTCCAACCTTACGGAGGCAGGCCTTGGGTTAAAAAAAACAAACAATGTAGAATTGAACATTGCAGAAACCGGGAATAACAATCAATATAAAGAATTGGTTAAATGGTTTGAAAATCTATGGAAAAAACCTCAAGCCCATAAAAATAAAACAGTCATTTCCAAGGACGGCTCAAAAGAAAAAATTGATTTTAAACAATATTTAATCAATGAGATCGAGAAGATATTCGTTCAATATACGCCAAGAGAAATATACTATAAAGTACTCTTCGAACTGTTCGGAAGTCAAATTCTTGATGAACAAAACGACCCAGAATTCAACAGGCAGATTGGCAGATTAGAAAACTCGGTAATTTATAATGTGCTTTATGAATTTCAAAAAAAAGGAGTGCTAAGTCTTATCAGGATGCTTCAGAAATATAATGGAGCTATACTTGCGGATGCCGTTGGTTTGGGCAAAACATGGACGGCATTAGCTGTTATTAAATTTTTTCAGTTACAGGGAAGGGAAACACTTCTGTTGTGTCCCAAAAAACTGGAAGCAAATTGGAACCGTTATAAAAAACATCAGGAATCCCGATTTGAAAAAGATCAATTGGATTATTTTATCCGGTTTCATACAGATATGATTGATGAGAGATTGGAAAGATATTGTGACCGGGCCGATAAATACTTCACCAATGAAAAACCCAAACTTATCATTATTGATGAAAGTCATAATCTTAGAAATGATAAATCAAAGAGATATGAACTGCTCATGAAGGATATCCTTCAAAAAAATGAGGATATTAAAGTGCTGCTTTTATCGGCAACACCAATTAACAATTCTTTAAATGATATTCGAAATCAGTTCAAGTTAATGGTGCAGGGCAATGTGCACGGTTATGATGAACAATTAGGCGTTAAAAACATTGATTATTCTTTCAGGACGGCACAGAGAGAATTCAACAAATGGCGGGAAAACGAACATCCTAAGATCAGCGAATTTATTAAAAAATTACCGGCCAGTTTCTTTACCTTAACTGATTCATTAACCGTAGCACGAACTAGAAAGATGGTTGAAGGCCAGCAGGATGCTTTAACGTTTCCTATCAAAGCAAAACCAGAAAATATTTTTGTTACTCCAAAACAATTAGGAAATTTTGATTCGTTTGAAGAGCTTTTCGACCATTTTCCGCCCAAACTGTCTGGATACCAGCCATCCTTTTATCTGGAAGCAGATAAAAAAAAGGATAAAGATATTCTCCACGATGAACGGCAGCGGGATTTATTCCTGGTGAAAATGCTATATATTCTTCTGGTGAAACGACTCGAATCTTCCTGGTTCTCTTTTTATTCCACAGTAGGAAAGGTAAGAGCTCATCATCAAAACGCACTTGATAAAATTAAAGCATACCAGAAGAACCATTCAGATACCACCATTGAACACGATGAATTTGCTTTATTTGAAGATGACGATCTTGAAAATGAAATAGATGAATTCACTCTAGGCGAAAAAAGAAAAGTCCGTCTGGCTGATATTGATAAAAATGGTAATTTGGATGTGTTTAAAAAGGATCTTAAACAAGACATTGATGCGTTAGATAATCTTTTTATCAATATGCAAAAATTTGAGACCCGATTAAACGAAGAGATAAAAACTCCCGGCAATCAAAAAAGCGCTGATGATAAATTAGAACGGTTGATTTCAAAAATAATTGAAAAACGGCTCAAAGGTGAAAATGATCACAATCAAAAGGTAGTTATTTTTACAGCCTATCGTGACACTGCTGTGTATCTGTTTGAGCAATTAAAAAACCGTGGGTTTGATAAAATCGCCATGGTCTCAGGAACGGGCTCAGAAACAAGCGACAGCAAAGAAACAACCAAAAATTTTGAGCCGATCTTAGAACGCTTTGCGCCCTATACCAAACTTTTTAATGAAAAAGAATGGGATTTTGAAACAAAAAAGAAAGACAAAAAATCCTTTTATGAATGGAAGATATGGATCGCCGAAAATCATCCCAAAGTCCATGACAGGTTAGCAAAGCCCTTAGATATTCTCATTGCCACGGATGTCTTGAGCGAAGGGCAGAATTTGCAGGATTCAGATATGGTGATCAATTACGATATACATTGGAACCCGGTAAGAATTATTCAGCGTATGGGGCGTATTGACCGGTTGGGAAGCCCCAATAAAAATATTTTCGGCATCAACTTCTGGCCTTCCAATAATATTAACGCCTACCTTAACCTGCAAGGTAGGATTGAACAACGAATGGTGGCTATGAAACTGGCTGGTGCGGAGGTTGACCATCAATTCTCGGAAACATTCTCAGAAATGATTCATGATGAATCACTGGATCAAAAAATGAACGCCCGCATGATGAAACTGATGGAAACAACCTGGGATGATATTGAAGTGTCGGATGAAGGACTTGGCTTTGATGACCTCTCATTAGAGCGTTATCGGCAGGACTTACTGGAAGAGTTCAATAAAGACAACAATAAGTATTTAAGAATGCCAAAGGGCGTTTATACCGGCTTTAATGCTGATAATAACATTTGTAAAGAAACCGGTATTATTGCGCTCCTTGGATATCCGGCCAGACCATCCAAAAACCCGGATTATGAATATCAACTTTTTGATCTGATTTATATTAATATGCAGGGGAAGGCGGTATTGTTAAATCAAAAAGAAATCCTCGACGCTATGTCAGTGCATAAAGATAAAAACAGATTTGTGCCTGACGATGTAGACAGGGGTGATGAAGATGTAATTAAAGAATTGGTAAATGCCGTGAAAGGATGGCTTAACGATCAGGCCGCGGAAATCGAACTACAATCCGATGGAACCGAAAAAGCAGTAATGGGTAAAGAAGCCCGGGATATATTGACAAAGCTCAAAAGAGGAGACAAAGGCAGTTTAACCAGGTTAAAACAAAACACTAAAACCAGTGAAAAATATCAACTAACTAATTTTGATTTAATTGCCTGGTTTCTGGTCACAGCATAAAAGGGTATAACATAATGGATTTAAGCAGATTCAATCGGATGGATTTTCTACCTGCCTTAAAGGTATTGTTTAAAGACCTTCAAGTTCCGATTAATTATTTAGCCGACGAGCCGACTTCCGCCAGAAGTATTTTAAAGGATACCTGGAAAGACAATGCTGCCTTTAATCTGATGAAGGATGTTTATTTCCTCGGCATGGTGGATGATGCCGCTTTTGCCGGGAATAAAAGTATAGATACGTCAAAAATCAAATCGGATTACGATGGCGTTCTTATATTTGGCGTTACCTTGAGTGAAAGGGAAAACAACCGTCTGCCCAGCCGTTCTCAGTTAGCGGAAATCGCCAGAGCATTTAACCGAGAGTATTTTTATACCCCCGTTATTGTGGTATTTAAATATGGCATGTATTTAGCTTTCGCTAATACAGAGCGGTTGAAATACAAACAGGAGTGGCGGGAAGGAGAAAAAGCCGGCAAAGTTTCACTGCTGCGAGATATCGATCTCATAAACCCCCATGCCGGGCATGAACGAATTGTAAATGATTTAAAAATCCCTGATAGCGGTAAAAACAAGGTTGATTCCTTTGCAAAGCTATACGCCTACTGGCAGGATGTGTTCAGTGTTAATATCCTAAACAAAAAATTCTATCAGGAGATTTCCTACTGGTATTTTTGGGCAATCAAAGAGGTCGCATTTCCCGATTCACCTGTTTCTTTAGTATCTAAAGTTTCACCGAAATGATGCATGGTTTACTCACGCGACCATCCGTAACAGCGCGTCCACGAAAGATTTTCGGGAGAGTTTCTGGTTTTTGTTGCAAACGGCATTAAAATCATCAGCCAACGCGGCCTTGGCGAT